>JAQYVK010000336.1 GCA_030145585.1 Desulfatiglandales bacterium
CTCAGTGCGCTCTGTGAGATAATAATATTCGGAGAACCAAAGTCACAGTCCCGTTTAGGAGCTTTCCTTATACAGCGGTTCTAACGACGGGCACCGATTTATACGTGATTTCTTAATTTAAGTTCTAAGGGGTGAGGTTTGAGGTAAATTTGTTTACTAAGATATTGCTCGGCGTATTTCCGAGTATAATGATTGATTAGCGTGATAGGGACAATAAGGGGGATTAAACCCTGACGATACTGCTCGATCACTTCGAGGAGTTCCTGTTTTTCATCCGGTGACAACTGCTTCTTGAAATATCCCATCATGTGTTGCAGGACATTGGTGTTTTTCCTTGTAGTGGTTTTCAGCTTCAAAGCTTCCATCAGAAGCGTTTCGTATTTTCCATATAACCCTTTGACGGGCACCCCCTTCCCACCGGCCACCAGTTTTCCCATCATTCGGTAGATTTTGTCGCTGTGGGAGAGAACAAGAAGTTTATGCCGCGTATGGAAATCAACAAGATTTCCCACGTTTCTTTTTCTTGTGAGACACTCTCGCCATCGCTTCATTGTAAAGATCCTTTCAATGAAATTCTCCCTTAAACCCGGATCATGGAGGCGTCCTTCCTCCTCTACAGGGACCAACGGGAAACGATCCATGAAAACCCTAGTGAACATGCCCACGCCCTTCCATACCGGCATGCCCTTTTCATTGAAGACCTTGACCCTTCCCATGCCGCTGCTTGGCGATTTGCTTTTGAAGATGAACCCGCAAAGGTTTTCCCGTTCCAGCTCCTTAACGCGTTTGTTTGCCCACTTAACCATCCTCTCCGTCTGATCTATGTTGGTACGGGTGGTGACAAGCCGGGGTGACTTGGGATCACCCTCCAAATGCATAGATTCCCTAGGGATCGGAAGGCCGCACTCCACCTCGGGACAGACGGGGACGTATTCCACATACTGCCCGAGCGTATCCGTCAAAAAGCGGTCCCACTTGTGCCCGCCGTCGTAGCGGACATTTTCTCCCAGCAGGCAGGTGCTGATACCGAGTCTAATAGGGCCCATCCAAATCTCCTATGGGATCGTCATTGAAAAGCGAAAAAAGCATATCAGCAAATCATACCCCAAGCAAGAAAAAAGGTGGTTGGTTGGGTGTAGATATGGTAAGGATTACACAAACGCCATAACGCTCTGTTCTCAGTGCAACCCTCTCGAAGCGGGATGAGAGATATAAAAACAAGACCCTCATAAAGCCCTATTTAGGGGAGGTTGTGAACATAATGGGGAAAGCATGTCAAACAAGGTGCCGCAGATTCGAATTCTAAAAGCCAACGACAAAGCCGTCAATGGTAAGGGCGATTTTGTGATTTACTGGATGATTGCATGCCGTCGCACAAGATGGAACTACAGCCTTCAGAGGGCCGTGGAGTGGGCCGGGGATCTCGGCAAGCCCCTGGTGATTCTGGAGGCTTTGCGTTGCGGATATCCCTGGGCCAGCGACCGTCTCCATCGTTTTGTCATGGACGGTATGGTTGACAATGCCCGTCAAACCTCGAGGCTCGGTGCCCTCTATTATCCATACGTCGAATTAAAAGCCGATGCAGGCAAGGGTCTGCTTACCGCCCTTGCAGAGAGGGCCTGTGTGATCGTCACCGATGATTTCCCCGCTTTTTTTGTTCCCCGGATGATCAGATCGGCATCCCGAAAACTTCCGGTCTTGATCGAACAGGTCGATTCTAACGGGATGCTTCCGATGAGGGCGGCAGATCGGGTTTTTACGACCGCTTATGCTTTCAGGCGCTTCCTGCAAAAAACGCTGCCGGACTATCTGTTTGAACACCCGGAAGCGGAACCCCTCAAGGGCGCGAGACTGCCCAGGCTTAATGACCTTTCCAAAAAAATCAGTAAACGCTGGCCCAAGGCCACTGTCCCGCTTCTGAAGGATGGTTCAAAGATGCTGGCCTCCATTCCTATCAATCATGATGTGCGCCCGATCGACCAGAGGGGTGGTTTCACACAAGCCCAGCACATCTTAGAAGCGTTCATAGAAAAGCGACTTTCATCATACGTCGATAAGCGAAATCAACCCGAACAAGAGGGCCCGAGCGGGCTCTCTCCATACCTCCATTTCGGCCACATCTCGGCGCACCAGATATTTCATGCGATTATGGAAAAGGAAAAATGGTTCTTCGACAGGCTCTCAGACAAGGCCAATGGCCGTCGTAGCGGGTGGTGGGGCATGGGTGAGGCTGCGGAGGCTTTTCTGGATCAACTCATTACCTGGAGAGAACTGGGGTTTAACATGTGCTGGCAGCGGGATGATTATGATCGCTATGAATCCTTGCCGGCTTGGGCCCTTAAGACCTTGAAGATCCACGACTTGGATGAACGAGAGTTCATCTATTCCCCCGGGGAATTTGATGAAGGGAAGACACATGATCCCCTCTGGAACGCCGCTCAGATCCAGCTTCAAAGGGAAGGGCGGATCCATAATTATCTCAGAATGCTCTGGGGAAAGAAGATTCTGCAATGGACGGCCACCCCCAGGAAGGCCCTCAAGGTGATGATCGAGCTCAATAACCGATACGCCCTGGACGGTCGGGACCCGAACTCCTATAGCGGTATTTTTTGGGTTCTCGGCCGGTACGACAGAGCATGGGGTCCTGAAAGGTCCATTTTTGGAAAGATTCGATACATGAGCTCCAAGAATACGGCAAGAAAAGTCCGGGTTAAGAATTACATAAAAATGTATGCCCCATGAGCATTTTCATAAAAGATAAAGTCTTCACGCATTCCTCGTAATTTCATCTGGCCCTTTCTTTTTCTCCAATCTCGTCTCGCCGATGATGACAATGCCCAGGTATCCATCGACCGTGACGGTGTCCCCGGTCTTGATCGATGTGGCCGCCCCTGCTACTCCGGTCACACAGGGGAGGCCGTATTCCCTGGCAATGATGGCGCCGTGGATAAGCATGCCCCCTCGTCGCTCCACGATACCGGCAGCCAGGGGCACGACAAAGGTCATGTTGGGGTCCACGGCATCGCAGACCAATATCTCGCCCGTCTTGAACGCAAAGAGGTCGGCGGGTTCGAGAACAACGCGGGCCTTTCCGAAAGCAATCCCGGGCCCTGCGGGCTGGCCGACGATTTGCCTGGCTTTGATATGAAAATTTTCTTTGAGCCCCTGGGTTGGCGCTCCCGGAGGCGGGGGAGAGGACTTTTTGGGCTTGCGGTGTCTGTTTCTCAGCGTTTTTAGTATTTCCTTCGTTTCAAGGGCCCCCAGGTCAGTGCCGAAAACCCTCTCGATGCGCCTTTTGCCTTCATTCAGAGTGTTCCGCATTTGTCCTTCGATCTTACCCAGATAGATATTATCGTCATCCCTTAATCGATAACTCGCCCTGGCCAGATCGAGCATCTCCGTGGCATAGGTTTTTTGTGCCTCCTCAAATAAGGATAGAAAGTTTCCTTCAAGACTGTCGATGTCCTTCAATGGCTTGGAACCATTTTTGGGTGGTCGGTCCGTCATTTCGAGCAGAAAGCCGACGAGCTGCCGGGGATCCTGAATGAAACTGGTTTCACCCCAGGTGAGATCACCAAATGTGTTGGAGAGATTATTAAAAGCTTCACGGAATGCAGAATCGCAATCCTCAAGGCCTTTCAACCTCAAACATTCGGCAAGCTGTGGGTCTTTTCGGAGCCATCCGGCCAGATCTTCCAGTATTTGGTTCCTCTGAATACTGACCATCCTTGTCCCTTTAAGCAGGTCCATGAACTCGAAAGGGTCTTTCGGGTGCACCACATCGTTATAGACCTGACCGAACATTCTCATGCCGTGAGCAAAAGGAATGCAGTCGCGCCAGTAGGCGTCTTGCCATTTTTTGTGAATGCCTATACGCCTCTCGATTTCATCGGCGAGGTCAGCGTCGGAAAGACCGGTGAGGTCAATGTCCGCCAGGATGGCGGCCTCTGCTTCCATGGCGGGGATGAGGTCCTTCTCGATTTTCGTCCAGAGCTCCTTTAGATTATCAAAGCTCCTGTGCAAGCTAAGATACCGGAGACGCTCATCACCATCAGGAGTTGCCCCGGTGGTGATGGGGCGGGACTGCAGCGCATGCAAACGCTTCTTTAGATAGGTCCATTCCACGTCCTGCGGAGATTTGAAAAAGGACTCGGCTCTCATGGCGAGCTGGAAGACATCGGAAACGTCACTTTCCGTCAAAGGGGCCTTCTCTCTTAGTTCTGGGGGCAGGTTCTCGAGACGGGTACCCAATGGAGCAGGGTTCAAGACCTTTTCCCTTTGAGCGGGACTGTGGGACAGGATTTGCCCTGTATTTCGACGGAGGATCCATCGGTCCGGCTCAACGGTACCATCGACCAGACCCTGATTCAGTCCGTACACGGCCTCAACCACCGCCTGGGATTCGTCTACAGGGCTCCTTCCAAAAACCACACCCGATCGCTCCCCCGATATCATCTCCTGGACAACAACGGCCATGGCGCTCTTATCAACATCCAAACCCAGTTCCTGTCGATATAAAAGGGCGCGGTCTGACCAGAGGGACGCCCACACAAGGCGAATATGCTCAAAAATGGCCTCCGTGCCGCGAATGTTCACGTAAGATTCGTGCAGGCCTGCAAAAGAGGTTTTCGAAGAATCCTCTCCGGGTGCCGATGATCTCACCGAAACGGCCTTTTCAGCAAAAGTGGATTCGATAGGAGGAGCCAGGATAGCCCTCAACTCGGTCGGAATTGCCGTTTTCAAAAACAGGTTGCGGATTCTGAGGGCCGCATCCCAAATCTCTTCCCAGCGCATATCTTTAAAAGCTTTTCGATAAAGGACCATCACTAGATTGTCGCGCAGTCCCGTGGACCTCATGTATTGATGATAGGCCTCCGTGGTAATGCAGATGGCCTCAGGCACTGTCAAGCTCTCCCTTGCCATCATCGCCAGGGCGAATCCTTTCCCCCCGACACGCTGGCGGTCAGGCTCATTTACTTTATGCAGTGGTAAGGTCAAGTTCATGATCTGACGTGAATTTCGACAACCTTTTGAAAACGGGTGACGACATAGTACGTGTCTACCCGGATCCTCAAAAAAGCACAACCCGGGGATGAGACGAAGTCTTCAAGATGAGGGTGTTTGGCGAGATAGGCGGTTAAGGATGTTTGCTTTTCAGGGTCGGCCAATTCTTCGGCCCTGCCGGTGACCGTCACACCCATCGCCCACTGAAAATCGGAGGGTATGTTGGAGCGGTTGTCAATGAGCATCGCCACCCTAGAATCGGGGGAGAGATTGGCAAACTTTCGGGTAGCGCGCATCGTCGCAAAAAACAAATCTTTCAGATCTTCGCTTGATGCAAATGCCACGAGACTGGTGTATGGCTGCCCATCTTGCTGGGTGGCGAGTACACCCGTGTGCTGTGATGCAAAAAGGGATTTTAGATCTTTTTTATAAGCTTTCAGGTCATTCAATATCGACTCCTATCTGATGAAGAGGATTCACCTAAATCACAAACACATGAACTGATCTCAGACCTCATGTGCCCCTAATCAAATCACAATCATAACCAATCCACCGCTAGCTGTCGAGGCCAGAATGTAAATAATTTTTGCTTTAAGTAGGCGAATGGTTTGTATGTCTTCTCGGGTCGAGCACTGGAGGCGGGTGAACCAGTCCTTTGGTCCATCTTTCCGGAAATGCCTCTATGCCATTGGCAGCCCCAAGCAAGGCCCCAAGGACCGCGCCGCGGTAGACGTTGTCTCCACCGAGATTGGTGTTGACAATCAACCCTTTC
>JAQYVK010000337.1 GCA_030145585.1 Desulfatiglandales bacterium
GGCATAATCCGGTGAGAAAAAGAAGTGCGAGGCCTATTGGTATAATCGCAGCATTATAAAATGGGGCTCCCACCGTAATTTTCACTCCCCTAACGGCCTCAGAGATAATGGGGAAAAGAGTGCCCCAAAAAACGGTAAAGGCGATTCCAACAAAGAGCAAATTATTATAGAGGAAAGTACTCTCCCGGGATAAGAGCGAGTCCAACTGGTTCCTGCTTTTCAGATCCGGTAGCCGATAGATAAGTATAAGCAGGGAACCGGCAAGGACTACAAATAAAAATATGAGAAAAATCCAACCCAATGTAGATTCTCCAAAAGAATGTACGGAAGAAATAATGCCGCTTCTCGTGATGAAAGTCCCGAAGATGGTCAAAAGAAAGGTCAAAAGAATCAAGACCAAATTCCAGACTTTCAACATTCCCCTTTTCTCCTGGATCATCACCGAATGCAGGTACGCGGTTGCCATGATCCAGGGCATAAATGAGGCGTTTTCTACCGGGTCCCAGGCCCAGTAACCTCCCCATCCAAGCTCTACATAGGCCCACTCCATCCCGAACAGGTTGCCGACGGTCAAGAAAAACCATGAAAATATGGTCCATCTCCTGGTGGTTTTTATCCAGACGTCTCCCAGTCGTCCGGTAATGAGGGCGGCTATTGAAAACGCGAAAGGGACTGTAATTCCCACATAACCTAAATATAGGGTGGGGGGATGAAATATCATACCCGGATTTTGGAGCAGTGGATTTAATCCTTGACCATCCCGGGGTGTGTAGTTGAGCAGCTCAAAAGGATTGGTCGAGAAAACCATCAGAACGGTGAAGAAAAAAGTGATCGCCATCAAGATCCCAAGCACATAGGGCATGAGTTCCCTGTTCTTTTTTCTGTTTTGAAAGACCACGATCATAGAAAAGATTGACAAAAGCCAGGCCCACAGGAGAAGCGATCCCTTCTGACCGGCATAGAAGGCGGTTAGCGTGTAAAACCATGACAGACTCCGATTTGAATAATTCCAAACATATTCCACCTGAAAGTCTCTTGTGAGCAACGCATAGATCATTGCCGCCGAGGCCAAGGTGATAAAGGCAAAAACGGCCATGGCCGCGTTTTCGGAACTGGCGATCAACTCGCCCCTTCGGCCTTTGACCCCCACAATCGCGGTCAGGCACGAATAACATGCAAGGAGCAGGGCGATAAATATCGAGTAATATCCTATTACATTCATGTTTCTTTCTCCGGCTCTCCTGCTGAAAAAAACTTTCAGCCGGAGAGCGTCGCTTAGGTATCAGAAACGATCGGTAAAAATGAATAGATTTTTTGATCGTTCGATCAATCAGAACTCACTGGGTATTCTCTCCACCTGGAGCACCAATCCTCTAATACCACGGATTTTAACCTGTTCCCCTTTTAAAAAACGGCTCCCCCTTGCGGTAGCATCCCAAAGCTCATTGGCATATTGAATTTTGCCTTCCGGGTCGATGTCTTCCACCACCAACCCTTTCTGTCCCAACATGGCCTCTTGGCCTGTCTTAACCTCCTGCCGCATCGCTTGGAATATCTTGAAGTAGAGAAACAGAGAGATCCCTAAAACAAAAAGATACAAGGGTAGGGCGGTTGTAAAAGGGAATATCCAAAACAGGGGCACAGCGAAAAAAGGGAGAAAAAGGATCAGATGACACATGGTATATTCCTCCTCAAAGACCTGTCAAGTGCTTTAGCTCTCCTCTACTTTAACCGTTCCCGCTGCCACGCATGCTTGTCTCAATTTCTTATTTCTTCTCATTTTGCTCAAGGAGATAGCGAATGAGATCCCGATTCTTTGCACTCTGCCAGTCCCTTGCTCCCACGGTTTTTCCAATAAATTCTCCCTCCCGGTTTATGAGAAAATGGTCCGGGTGAGATCTGACTCCATAGGTGTACGCGACCTTCCCATCCTTATCGAGAAGAACGGGCAGGGACAACTTTTCCCTCTCCATATATCTTTTTACAAGTTCTTTTTTTTCTTTGATATCGACGGCCAAGACAACAAAGCCCCTGTCATTAAATTCAGCATACAGTTTTACCAGAGAAGGCAACTCCTTCTTACACCAAGCTCACCAGGTCGCCCAGAAATCGATTAATACAACATTGCCCCGAAAATCCTCCAACTTTACCAGTTTCCCAGCCAAATCCTCTAATTCAAAAACGGGAGCGATCATTTTACCCCTGCCCGTCATGATGCCGGCGGCTGCCAAGGGGTCATCAGCAGCATAGAGGGGGCCCCAAGGGGCAAGAAGCATCAAACTTCCAAAGACTATCAGGATGAAACGTATTCTTTTTAAGGTTAATGCCATCATTCTTCCCTTTCATTAAATCCTATCTGTAAGACATCCATGTCATTCAATATCATCGTATTAATCTTTCGACACGGATGTAGTGTCTATATCGCTGATTTATCATCTGTATGATCTTCCTTTTTCTTCCACATCGCAGCTACTACTACCTGAAAGGTCTCCAGAACTTTTTGTCAACGGCTTCTCTCACCTGTACCATATCAAAACCTTTTTTATGAAATTTGGAGGCGTAAATGGCCTCATCCATACATATGTCACAGTTCGCTGCGTGCCGGTCGGCATAGCAACTCAGGAGGCTCTTGTGCCCTATATTCTTCTCACAATAGCAGTAACAGTACATCGTATCCAGGAGATCCCTATTCTCCCGCGCGATTTGATACGCCATGGCGACCTTCCCGGTGAACAGGGCCGGCATCAGTGTCATCCTCTTTTCATTGCCTTTCAGGGACTTGATCTTTTTCTGAATTTCATCGGGGTTTCCACTCTGAATGACCGGAACTTTTGCCTGAGTGTACTTGTTATAGAAAAAATAGCCGCCAACTCCAATGAGGCACACGACTATAATCACAAAGGGCAGTTTTAAGGATCGTGAGGGATTCCTTTTCCCTCGGGTCGAGGCCCTCTTGGATTTTCTCTCCCCTGGACGTTTCCTTGGTTTTTTACTCATTTTGAACCTCCTTTATTGGTTTCTGGAAAACCCCGTACTCTGAGCAGGGTCAATTGGCTCTGCCGAAAATAATGATACAAAGTGTTTAAATTCGAAATCCCTGGCCCAGACCTGAATTCGTTTGATTCGATAGAAAACTATCATTTGTATATATCAAAGTAACAAATAGCTAGGCCCAATAAAGTCGCGCCAGGGCGGGCCGAATATCGAAA
>JAQYVK010000338.1 GCA_030145585.1 Desulfatiglandales bacterium
TTGGTCACATAGGGATCGCTTTGGACCTTATGTGTTCTGTCACGGCAGTATCCGAATTCCCAGTGGTCCGCCAGCATTTTTGCCATAACATTGGTGCCTTCGATGAATGGCATGACGATGACGCCCATCTTATCGGGATCAATGTCAGGGGCCTTGTTAAATTTCTGCTGTCTCATGAGAGAGAGCCTGTGTGTGGTCTTTGCGAAATTGATCATTCTTTTTCTCACATACTTTATACCGGCCAAATCTGCATAGGTGTCCAGAGAGTCAAATGTGCCTCCCTTGTAAAATTCCTCCTCTGGATGGGCACTTCGCGCAATGACCTTATAACTTTCATGGTGATTTTTCAGGAAAGTCTCTAACGCCTCAAAATTCTCCCTTTCAAAGTCCTTCGCCTCCAAAAAAAAGAAATCGGGGACATTGAAATTGCCCTTTTTCAGTTTCTCTAAGAGTCTCGCCTTTTCCGGTAGGGTTTTTTTACTCTGTTCGTTCATGACATAACACCATATTTTTTAAGTTTTTTATGGAGGGTCCTTCTTGTGATACCAAGCCGCCTGGCTGTTTCGCTTTTATTCCCTCCGGCAGAGTCCAAGGTTTTCAAGATGGTTGCCTTTTCAACCTCTTCCAGGGGCAACTCCGCCGGAATGGCTTCTATTTCGGGCATTCCGTTCCTTGATGACTCACCATTAAGGCCCAGAGGCATTTGTCCTTCATCCAGGTATTCCGACCGGGATAGGACCACACCCCTTTCCACGGTGTTCATCAACTCCCTGACGTTTCCGGGCCAATTATATTTAAGGAGCCGGTCCATGGTGTGGGGGGTAAAGCCTTTGATCTGTTTGTGATTCTTTTCGGTGAAGAGTTTTAAAAAATGCTGGGCCAGGAGGGGGATATCTTCCCGCCGTTCCTTCAAGGGAGGAATGCCCAAGGTGACCACGTTTAAACGGTAGTAGAGATCCTCCCGGAACCGACCCGCCTCGATCTCCTGCAAGAGGTCTCTGTTGGTTGCGGTGATCATTCTCACATCCACCTTGATCACCTCTTCCCCTCCGACTCGTGTTATTTCTCTTTCCTGGAGCACACGTAAAAGCTTGGCCTGCATGGCCAGCGACATCTCGCTGATTTCGTCCAAAAAGAGACTTCCTCCATGGGCCTGAAGAAATCGCCCATCCTTTCTTCTGTGGGCGCCCGTAAAGGCCCCCCTCTCATGACCGAAGAGTTCGGATTCCAGCAGGGTCTCAGTTATGGCGGCACAATTGATCTTCACAAAGGGCCCCTCTTTTCGAGGACTGTTGAAATGAATGGCCCCCGCAATCATCTCTTTGCCCGTCCCGGAATCACCCGTGATCAACACCGTCGCTTCAGACGGGGCCACTTGGGCAACCGTTTCCAGGAGTGTGGCCATGGCAGGACTTCGGCCTATCATATTCTGGCGATCAAAATGGTTTCCCAGATTTTCCCGCAACCGGCGGTTTTCCTCTCGTAGTTGCCTATGGTCCATGGCCCTTTCAATAATAAGCCGCAACTCATCGAAGTCGAGGGGTTTGGTCAGATAATCATAAGCCCCATTTTTCAAAGCCTCCACAGCGGTTTCCACCGATGAGTAAGCCGTCATGATGATGACCGGGATAGCGGGATTATGTGCCTTTATTTCGCGAAGGGCCTCCAGCCCTGACACTTTTATCATCCGAATATCCATCAAGATCAGATCAAATGCCTGCTTATAGACTGTTTCGATGGCAGTGGACCCGTCATCCGCCTCAATAATCATATAGCCCCAGCCCGTGAGGAGGGTCTTCAGCATGATGCGATGGGCCTCATCATCATCCACTACCAGTACTGTGTTTTGTTTATTTATCATTTTCTGTTCACCATTTTAGACTTCTTTAACAATCCGTAAACCGATTCTTTATACCTTTTTAAGTTAACTATTTATCATTTATTTTCTTGTTATCGTTTTCCGGCCCGGCCAAATTCCCTTCCCCGTTGGCTTTTTCAGATAATATGTCGATTTTACCCATGGGGGGTAAATAAATCGTTACGACGGTTCCTCTGTCCGGTTC
Source organism: Desulfatiglandales bacterium (assembly GCA_030145585.1). Taxonomy (GTDB): domain Bacteria; phylum Desulfobacterota; class DSM-4660; order Desulfatiglandales; family HGW-15; genus JAQYVK01. Next base: position 2,064 of record JAQYVK010000338.1, read on the forward strand.
ACTGCTCACTTTCACCTCCCCCCTGTGAGAGGAGATGATCTGATGAACAATGGCAAGTCCTAAACCTGTCCCCGATTGCTTTGTGGTGAAGTAGGGATCAAATATATGGTCAAGGTCTTTTTTGTCTATCCCTTTGCCGGTGTCGGAGATGACAATCTTTAGCCCCTCAGGATTTTCATTTTCGGAAAGGCTAACGGAGAGGGCACCACCACCCTCCATCGCCTCGATGGCATTTAAACATAGATTGAGCAGAACCTGGTTGATCCGATCCTGGTCAAGGGGGAAATCTTTGATGTCGGGGGAAAGGTTCGTAGTTATCTTAATGTTATTCTCCCGGGCCTGACCTTCGACCATCCGAAGGGAATGCTGTATCAATCTCTTTAGGGAGGCTGGTTTTAGCTTCATTGCTACCGGTCGCGCAAATTCCAGGAGCTGACCGATGACCCTGTTTAGCCTCTCTACTTCCTGCACCATGATTTGAGCGGTCTTTTGGTCTTCCGGATTGTCCTTGTATCTCTCCCGAAAATAGGTGGCAAACCCCTTGATGGAACTTAATGGATTGCGGATCTCATGGGCAATCCCAGCAGCAATCCGTCCGAGTGAGGCAAGGCGTTGCGTCGTTTCGATCTCCCGCTTCAGATTTTGAACCTCGGTCATGTCACGGAAAAGGATGATATGGCCCAAGAAGAGGCCATCGCCCCCCTCGAGCAGCGATACGCTGATGTCCAGAGGGATCACCTTCCCATCTGCTATTGGACAATCCAGCTCCTTTTCAATAACACCCTTTACTTCTTCCGATTGATCCACGAGGCGCCACAAATGGTTGGGCAACACCTCACGCGCCTTTCTTCCAAGAATTTCATCGGCCGACAGTTGGAGCACGGCCCCGGCCGTCTGATTAAAAGAGGCTATGGTGCCGTCCGAATCGACCGCCATCAGACCGATAGGCATGTTTTCGACCAGGTTGTCCGAAAAGGCCTTAATCCTGGTCAATGAAGTCTTGGTGGACCGATAGGCCTGGGCCAGGAAAAGAGAAAAGATAGCGGCAAATCCGCTCAAAAGGAGGATAACCGCCATGATCACGGTATGCTGGGTGTCCTCCCTCCTGGCAGCATCGATAGGCCCCATGTCCAGACCAACAAAAATAATCTGCGCGGGTGTTTTTCCCTGTTCTTCAGGTTCCATGGGTGTTTCGCGCCCCATCATGGACATCATCATGTTACGCTGCCTTCGATGGGGTGTCTGGATAGGAGAAAACCGACGAAAAACCTCAAAGGTGTCCGCACCATCCGGATTTTTAACCTGGCGGGATTCAACCTCTCCGGCACGGGCAAGATGCTCGAGGTCCAGGCTACTTCCATGGGTTCCCCCGATCTTGGCTGGATCATTGTGGGCCAGGATGGTCCCAAACTCATCCGTAACAATCAGGTAGACGATATCGGGTTGCTGCGCAGTTTCCGTCAACAATGTCTGAAGCCGAAACCCGCCGCCACCTCCTTCCATCATCCCCATCATGCCCATCATGCCGGTTCTGGCGCCCGCTTCAAAAGACCGGATGAGGGCGGCCCCCTTTTCCAAAAAAAGGTGGCTCATGCTCTCCTTTTGTTTGTTAATATTCTCCACGGTCCAATAAATGAAAATCAATGACAGGATGACCGCCGATCCAAATATGATCCAGAGAGGAATACCCACCCAGGTTTTTTTGTCCTGTTTATTCATAGAGGTCCTTATACATCTGTTAACACAGGGTTCAAGCGAATAAAAAACGAATCCACCAGAGGGACGGCGGATAAATATCGAAGGGAAAAAACTTCGTAATTCGATATTCCTTGTTCGATATTTACCCGCCTATTTTTTGTGGCGGGTTCGGTTCTCTTTTAAAAGTCCTTGAATCTTTACCCGCCATCCCTTTGGCGGGCTCGAATCCTTCAGTTTTTAGAGAGAGCAAGGAGTATACCAGACACGGTTCAAAATTGAAGGACAGGACAGATCCCCTTTAATAGCAGAACAAAGCACGCCGTTTTATTGCCGTAACCTATTTCTACGCCTATGCGTATCCAAAAGAACTGGATACTTTGTATCCGATTTGGAAAACGAAATGTATACTTAGTATCCAACTAAATGGGCTCCGTGGCAAGAAAAAAACCGTGAAAATGAAAATGCTGTTTAAATATCGCTGTGATTTAAGCAGGTTATATTTTTTTATTTCCATCTGGCACGACGGTTGCTCAGGGAGAGGATAAAAGAAAAGCTTAAGGAGGAAACAAACATGGAAGAGAAAGAAAGGAAGCCATTTAAATGGAGAGGGATGATGACGCTGCTGCTCGCCCTGACTCTGCTCGTTGATGCTGTTTCCGGGATCATTCTTTATATCACACCGCTCGGGCGGTTTGCTAACTGGACAAATTGGACCCTTTGGGGCCTCGGTAAAGGAGATTGGAGATCCATCCATATGGTTTTCTCCCTACTACTTGTCCTCATCATTGCCGGCCACCTCTATTTCAACTGGAGGGTTCTTATCCATTTTGTCTGGAGTAAAATTCAGCACGGCCTCAATCTCAAGAAGGAACTTGCGGTGTCCATCGTGATTATCCTGGCTGTTTTCATAGGAACCCTTTGGAATATCCAGCCTTTCAGCGCTGTAACGGATCTCAGGGAAAAGGCGAAATATAGTTGGGAGTCGGGTGATATCAAGGCCCGAAGGGTAAGTTATGGGAGAAGAGTCTCCACAAATAGAGGCCCTGCCCCGTCCACGCCTTCCTCAACCCTACGGGGCAGAGACTATGTTCGTCTTGGTCAAATGGATATCCTTACCGGGACACTCGTTCAGAAAGACAACGAATGGGGTCTTAACGTTGGAGACAAGTCCTGGGACATCCATCTTGGGCCCGTTGAGTATCGAACTGATAAAGGGCTTGTCTTAACAAACGGGGAGAGGGCGACAATCAAAGGGTTCGTGTATCAAAACCATGTGACGGTCACATCGATCGAAACAGGCGGGAAATCAATGACTTTGAGGGACCAGACAGGACGTCCGGCCTGGGCAGGACAAGGACGAAGGGCCTTTAGGTCCACCTTATAAAAAAGTTTAGACAGAAGGAGTTAAAAATGAAAACGCAGGGAAAAAAATTTAGTTGGAGAGGATGGACCACTTTTGTGACCACTATCTCTTTTATCGTGGATCTCCTTTCGGGGATCATCCTCTATATCGCCCCTCCGGGAAGGGTCGCCAACTGGACCAATTGGCAGGTTTGGGGACTCAGTAAAGACCAATGGGGGGCTATTCATACCATATTCGGTTATGTGCTCCTCTTCATCATCGCCGTTCACATCTATTACAATTGGAAGATGCTCTGGAATTTCATCTGGAGTAAGGTCCGGAAGGCTATGAACCTCAGGAAAGAAATGGTTGGAGCCGCCATAATCTGTCTCATAATATTTATGGGGACCCTCTGGGAAATGCCCCCCTTCAGCAGCACCATGGATCTGGGGGACTATTTCAAGGATAGCTGGGAGGAGAACAAGGTCGATACGCCTATAGCCCACGGGGAGCTTTTGAGTCTTCAGGAATTCGCAGCCACAGTCAGGGTCCCGGTCGATCAAATTGTGAACGCCCTCAAATCCAAAGGATACAAGGTAAAAAATGTCCAACAGCCTATCGTATCGATTGCAAAGGAGAACAATACCTCCCCCAGCAAACTCTATGAGGTCATGAAGGTAGGGGGCGTAAAACCGGAAACACCCAAGTCCATCGAAGGGTCCGGTATGGGCAGGAAAACCCTCGAGATGATCAGTTCAGAGAGGGGCCTGCCTTTGGAAGAGGTCTTGGCGCGACTAAAGAAGAATGGTATCGAGGCGAAGCCGAAGGATAAACTGAAAGAAATCGCAGGAAGGGCGGGGAAAACCCCCATGGAAATCTTCGGTCTCATTGAGGCAAAATAACCCTTTTAAAAAGTCGAGGCGACTATTGGGCACCCCTGAATTTTGAAGGATCAAGGGGGTGCCCTACTGTCAACGATCGAAACGAGAAGCCATCTCAAAAATGCCAAATAGCCCGATCTCTGTGCGTCCTGCTGTTCTGCTGAAAATATCTTTCAGCAGAACAGCTTAGATGAATTCCCGACCGGTGGTCGAGAATTCATCACGGCTTCGCGCCGTCCTTGACCTCGAACTATTTTTCTATTTTTGAGATAGCTTCGAGTATTCTTTTTCTTAATTGTGATAACATGAGCGTGTTCTATGGGAGTTGAAGTGGATAGTATCATCCCGAGTGAATAAATATAAACACATATCATGAAGGAGGAACACCATGTCAGCGAAAAAATTGTTACCCTTTGGCTTTTCCCTTACGCTTCTTTCCTTTTTTGTACTCTCGTTCCAGGGTGTGGCCCTTGCCCAAGGGGGAGGGTCCCGTGACTGGCATATGGGCCATGGTATGATGGGCGGATGGGGCATGGGATGGTTTGGGATGATTTTTATGATGCTCTTCTGGGTCCTGGTGATCGTGGGCCTGATTTTTCTCATCAAGTGGCTTGTCCAAACAACCCGAAAAGGCGCTGAGACTTCGAGCGGGGGCTCAAAGGCTTTGGACATCCTCAAGGAGCGTTATGCCAGGGGGGAGATTGACAAGGAAGAGTTCGAGGGAAAAAAGAGAGATCTCATGAGCTAGGTGGGGAACGGGTGGCTAAATAGGAATAACTTCGTAATTCGAAATGCCTTGTTCGATATTTACCCGCCTATTTTTTATGGCGGGTTCGATATTTATCAGCCGTTCCTGTGGCGGTTTCGGTTTTTAATTCACTTGACCCCTCGACCCCTTGGACCCTTGAATCCTTTAAGCATTACCATGTGATAGACATACTATTGATAAGGCCCCCCAGGAGCAAAAAAATCCCAAAGGCGAGGGCGGCGTAACCAAAAAGGTAGAAGAAGATGCGCCGAGCCGGCCCAGGTTCGGCAACCAGAATACTCTCAAGCTTCCCCGCCTTTTCTACCCTACCAATCCAAGCCGGTTTTTCATGGCGGGTATTTTCCAGATCAACACTTCCCTCAAACATGGCCAGATCCATAGGGAAGCTGTGACGCCTGAGGTGGCCGATAAAAAAATGGATAATAAACACGTGGGCCATAGCCAGGATCGCCTCGATGCGATGAATCCAGAGGGCAATATTGATGCTCCACCCCGGAATATAATGGCTGGAAAAAACCGAATTGAACAGAATGAGGCCGGTGACGCCGAGAACGATCATGCCCCAA
>JAQYVK010000339.1 GCA_030145585.1 Desulfatiglandales bacterium
CATAACAATAGCTAAAGTTCACTTTGTTATAGTAATTGCCAGAAATATGTTCCGATTAGCCTTTTTATTAAATCCCCCTGTCCCCCTTCACGCGGCGCAAGCGCCTGCGCTGCGCGTGTCAAAGGGGGAACTTATGAAGGCCTGAAGTATTATCTGCACACCTATGACCGCAACGAGCAGTGCCAGAGTGTATGCGTTTCCCCCCTTTACAAAAAGGGGGGCCAGGGGGGATTTCGGAACATATTTATGACATCAGCTATATGCTCCACATCTACGTTATTTTTATATATGTAATGTTTGGTTTAATTTTGTCAAGGACGAAGCCCGGATCCCAAATGTTTTGACGTGGAGTATAGCGGTGCCTTAAAATGTGCTTAGCTTAAACAATGAGGGGTGCCTCTACCGGGAGAGATTCAATGGGCAAATGTGTCAACCACCCAGATAAAGAAACCAGTTACTTGTGCTCGAAGCATCAAATCTACCAGTGTGAGTTGTGTCTCAGTTGTCGTGACCCTGGTGGGCACTGCAAAGACCGATCCTCATGTGTGATACGGGTCAAGGAGAGAGAGGAGAATCGGAATTCTAATCCTCAACAGTAAACCCGGGAGGGAGTCCGGAGTCCTGTTGGGCTTCCTTCTTGGCGGGGCGACCTTCCGGACTCTGGTCGAGACCTCGCGGGGTATCCAGGATGAAGTGATCCTCCACACTTGTTTTGGCATGGAATACCAGACCAAGCGCCCGGGCCTTCTCCTGGTAAGAGCCGGACGATAACCTTAATTCCCCAGTGGGCTCCACCACGATAGCTGAATCCCCAGTGACCGGACACTTTGCTTCACAATAGCCGCAACCATTACACTTATTTTCATCCACCACCGGGACCGTTACGGGATGTCCTGTCTTGAACTGGGAAGAAATGGCATTGTAGGGACATATTTCATCGCATATGAGACAGGTCATGTCCTGCTCCCAGGCAATGCATCGGGTCTGGATGATGTGGGCCGTGCCGACCTTGGCGTATGTTTTGTCGACCAGACCAAGAGGTCGTATTGCGCCCGTTGGGCAGAGGTAGCCGCAGGCGTTGCAATTCTGTTCGCAGCCGTCCAACCGGGCGGTGATCTTTGGGGTCCACAGCCCGGAGATGCCTGCTTCAAGCCAGACAGGTTGCAGGGTGTTCGTGAGACACCCTTTCATACATTCCCCGCATCGGACACATCGGGCTTGAAAGTCCGTTTCAGGGAGCGCCCCCGGCGGGCGGATGAGTCCGGGCGCTCTAAGGGCACGAGGATTATCGCCACCATGGAGGTGGCTCAGGCTGGTCATCGTGATGGCGGCCGCAGCAACACCTGACATACCCGCGGTGAGTACCTTTCGTCGGCCGAGATTGATTTCGGGCACAGGTGTGGGGGTTCTTACAGCGATTTTAAAGGAGATCGCCTCTTCGGGGCAAATTTCACGGCACTTCAGGCAGGTGAGGCATTCAGAATGAGAGGTTGATATAAAATCTTCACCAATGGCTCCCATGGGACAAGAATGAACACATCGCCTGCAACGGGTGCAGAGATCTGATACATTTCGCCGGAACAAAGGTCTTAAAGAAAAGAAAGCCAGTATCGCACCGGCCGGGCAAAGATTGCGACACCAGAAACGCCGTTGAACAAGCCCCAAAAGCAATATCCCAATGACCAGGGAGGCAATGAAAAGGTTGGTGTTAAAGGAGGGCACCTTGAGATAGACAAAAGAAAGTCGGTCCAGACCGATGAAGGGAAAGACCGGGCGAAATGCGTCCAGAAAAAGATTGCTTACCATCAAGACCAGGGGATAAATGACAAAGGAATAGAACCGTGTGATCAAAGAGAGGGGTGACATGAAAAAAACAGAGGAGATTCCGACCAAGGAAGTCCCGATGATGAAGAAGAGGGCCAGATATTTTAAGTTTCGATACTTTCCGGAGGCCTCGAAACTGTTTTGAATACTTCCTCTCTTCTTCCGTGAGGTCACCCAGTCCGCAAAATCGATGGTCGCTCCCATAGGGCAAAGATAGCCACAAAAGACTCTTCCAAGAAAGAGCGCCAACCCGAGGACGAGGAAACCCCAGGCAAGGGATGCAATAAACGTGCGGGCGGTGGCCATGGCCCCCAGGGATATAAGGGGATCCAAACGAAGGAACCAATCTACTTCAAACTGGGTTGCCAGGGGATAGGCTGCGAGCCATAAAAGAAGGATAAATAGACCGAAGATGGGGATTTGGATGAGTCTTTGGAACCTCATGAGGCGTTGATTTCTTTCACGACCTGCCCGCCGATGTCCATGTTTCCAAGACCCCGCTTATGGGCCATTCGAATATGTTTCACCTGGCGGGCCTTGAATTTCCTGCCGTACCATGTCCCCAATTCCACCGTCGCTGCATCCGCGGCCACCATATCGGTTGATGCGACGATTTTGTTCATTGTAAGAACCTTGCCGGGCCCATTTGGGCCTCCGCTGGAAAGGAGACGCGAGACATCGATGACAGTGAGTTGGGGCTTTAACACGGTGCAGAGGTCCACAACGGCAGTATTCAAATCCATATTCAGGTGAAAAACCCGTCTGTTGAAAATGAGACCCATCATGCCTTTCATTGACAGGCTCAAACCGGTGGCACTGTGGGATTTCGCCACAGGAGCGGCAATAAGCACGTCCGCATCGAGGACCTGTTTCATAATCATCGTGGAAGCCAGCTCGATCCCCTCCGGGACTTCGACTTCTTGGTAAAAACGTTCACTTTCAATGCCTTCGGTGCGGGATCGGGGTAAGGATTCTATGGCGGATTTTATGCCGGACCTCTTTAGGGAGAGCTTTGCATTACGCAAAGGGTTGTCCAACACGAATATGGATTCCGCCCCCGCCTCAAGGCACATGGACGCCAACTCTCGCACCACGTCCGGGTGGGTTGTCGTCGCCCAACCAGGGGGATTGGGGAAACTCATATTGGGCTTGATCACAACCTTGTTACCCGCCTTGACAAAGCGGCTCATGCCTCCCAGGGCGTTAACTGCAGCCCTTGTGGTTACGCCGGGAACACCCATCGCGACGACAATATCAGGCAGACGGCCTGCCCTTGCAGTCTCATTGAAAACCCCAGGCAGGATCATTCCGAACGCCGTATAGGCCGTGTATTCGGCCGATTTCTTAATAAATTTTCTCCGGTTCATCAATCTGTTATCCATCCTTTTCTCCAGACATCATCGTTCTCAGGACATCTTCCTTTCCAATGACCCCGACCAGCTTACCCTCATCGACGACCGGGAGTGTGTGAAAATTTTTATCCACCATTAAACCGGCGATTTCCTGAATCGTCGTGTCGGATGGGATAGTGGCAGGATCAGGGGTCATGGTATGCGCCACAGTGGTGCCCGTAATTTTCCGGACTTCCTTCTCCAGATGCTTCATGGAAGTCAGTGAAATGAAACCATCCAGGAGGGTGAAGATAGAGGGAATGGGTAATTTTTTTTGCTGTTTGATCAGATCACTCTGGCAAAGAATCCCCACCAGTTGCCCCGTTTCGCTCACCACAGGGACCCCATTGATATTTTTTTCCAGGAGGAGTTTTGCTGCTTCCGCAATCTCCGTTTCAGGCGAGAGGGTAATCGGGTCTCGCGTCATGATATCTTTGGCACTTAGCATACAATCTCCTATGGATAAAATTAGCAAGAATGAGACATATAAAGGAGGCACACCCGCCGTCGCTAAGGCTTTGGCGGGCAGGAGGCTCAAGGGAACCTAATGCTTTTTTTTCACCTTGTGCCATGCGCCCTGGGCCTTACGCCACTGATTCATAACTTTAAATTATGAAGCAGTATTTCTATATTTATTTAATAGTATAAGAAACAATAGCTTCCAGGTCAACCCTGATGGCGTCCCGGAGTTGTTCTCATAAACGGATTGGTGCACTTCTGGTCTCGGATGACCGTGCGGGTTTCATATACAGAATGAGCTATGGGAGATTAATCTGTTCTCAGGATAGAATATGGAGAACGGGCTGGGTCTGGTGAAGGAGGGTAGGGCAAGTCTTGGATGTCGATCATTAATTCAATATATATCCCAGGTCAACCTCTTCAAATAAGCCATCAACATCCATTGCCTCGGCGTAAATGATTCGCCCCTCATATTCTTCTTTCAACTCAAAGTTACCATCTTGGCTCTGGCAGATCAATTTATCTGAACATGAGGAACACGCAGGGCCATGCTCTCCATCTCCTTCAAAAAAGAAGGGAATCCAGCCCTCTTCGACCGCATCGTCAAAGGAATCGATTATTATTCCACAAATCGAGCATTTAATCATTTCCCGGCCTCCTTACACTTAGCCGTTAGTTCTAATGAATATTTCTCCCTATGACAAGAAAAATCTGAGACTCTTTTGACCTTTTTATATTATTAAGCCCATTGAAGAGTCCGGGTCTCCAGTCGGGCTTCTTTCCTTGCTCCGGGAATGAAAACCGGGTACAGTGCCTGATCGGGAACGAGAAATAGTTTTTCTCACTGGAACGGACTTGCCACAGGGAAAGGAGTATGAAAAAAATGCATCTGACCGACGTGAAAGAAGTTTTCGAAATGATGCCGGAACGCTTCAATTCAGACGCGGCCCATGAGCTGGATGCCGTCTTCCAATTTGACATCACCGGGGATAGTGGGGGTGCTTGGGTTTTATTGGTTCGGGATGGGGTCTGCGAGGTCAGGGAAGAAACCCATGGAAACCCCAATGTGAGCCTTTCCATGACGGGCGATACCTGGCTTTCTATCCTGAATAAGGAATTGAACGCTGTACAAGCTTTCTTAAGCGGGCGCCTTAAAATCAGCGGGGATATGATGTTAGCCCAGAAGATTCCCGATCTGTTTTCCCTGTAATCAACATCCTGCCGATTTATTATTGTGAAGCATCCTCAGTCCTGTAAGTCTTTCAGGTGTCTTTACTTTTTTTCTTTAAATTTGAACCCCACCTGGTTAGGCTCAATTCTAACCACCTGGATTCTATCGTTAGGCAGAAAAAGTTGATTCCTCGTAATAGGAAAGAATTTTCTCCCTACACGGGCCATGGAGATATCCACCCTCGCATGAACATTCCGGTCGTTCAGGGTGCTCGCATCTTTACGAATTCCCCGGGCCGTGATCCTGATTTCCGGTTTCACCGGTTCAATGACCTCCATGTTGGGCGGGATGTTGGTTATCTTGAGAGGGACAGAGAGGGTCACTTCAAAGTCCTGTTGACCTGCCAATAACAACCACAGAAGAGTCACCAGGAGCAGACTTCCTACCTTGACCGGCCAATGACCCAGAAAAAAGGATATGATTCCCTTCCACCATCTATTCTTCGATTCGGCGGGGGACTTCATCGCCTTTATAACGAGCTGTTCTAGCTGTTCTTCAAACCTAACCTGGATCAATTCGCCACCATGCGCCAAGGCCACCTGACCTCGTTCCTCAGACACGGCAACGACACAGGCATCACATTTTTCGGTAATTCCGAGGGCGGCCCGGTGCCGTGTTCCATATTTCTTAGGAAGTGCTTCAGTGGAGCTCAAGGGGAGATAACAGGACACCATGACAATTTTGTTCCCCTGGATCAAGATGGCCCCATCATGCAGGGGGGACTCTTTCTGGAATATGCTTCCCAGCACCTCCGGACTCGGTTCCGCTGTCAATGATTGGCCACCGGAAATCCATTCTTCCACCCGTTCAAGGCGTTCAATGATGACGAGAGCACCGATCTTCCGATCTGCGAGTGAGTACATAGCAGATGTGAAACCTTTTATCCATTTCCCCGGGTCGGTGACCTTGCGAAAACCGATCACATTCAGAGGGTTGACGCGTTCCAGGGCTTGGCGAATCTCAGATTGAAAAAGGATGATAAGCATGATAATCAAGACCTGCCACAAAATCTGGAACACCCATGTGGTCAGGAAGAGGCCGTAATTTCTGGCAAATGTGAAAATAATCCCCAGAATAAAGAGCCCAAGTAGGGCCTTTAATGCCTTAGTTCCTCGGAACCAGAGGAAGAGGTGATAGGCAACCACTGAGAGAAGTAGGATATCCAGTACATCCGGGGGGCGTAGATCGTTAATAATCGCTATGAATTCTTCCATATCCTCTTTTTACTTTAGAAAATCTATCCACTGGATTCCGGTCCACCGTTTTTTACCGATGCAGGGAAATAGAACAGAAATCTAATGGGTGAAAGGCTCATGGATCGCAAAAAGCCTGAACCATTCAATTTGAGATTTCAAAAGCCATCTGCATTGGGCTCAAAACTGGGGGAAACCGTGGTTTCAATGACACACGAATGAACATTCAAAAGGAGTCTCAAACGATTTCCCGCTAAAAAGGCTCAGAATCATGGGGTTTCATGAAAGAGCGAACGAGAAAAGACGAAAAACCGTCATTTTATCCACCCAGGATGAATGAGTGCAAAACTCATACCATTTTTAAGCCTGTGGTAGCCAACGAT
>JAQYVK010000340.1 GCA_030145585.1 Desulfatiglandales bacterium
GATGGGTTTCGTTCCTCAACCCATCCTACAGGCTGACAGCTGACCACTGTTCACCGCTTACCGCTTACTGTTCACCAATTATCTAAGGGCCGCATTATTTATTGCCCTTACAATACTATAATAGCCGGTGCATCTACAGATATTCCCTTTGATATGTGCCCGAATCTCCGCCTCGGTCGGCGATGAAATTTTGCTCAACAGGTCACTTCCCATGAGAACCATTCCCGGCGTGCAGAAACCGCATTGAATAGCGCTGTTGTCAATGAAAGATTCCTGCAATTTATCAAGGGTGCCGTCGGATCTTTCAAAACCTTCTATCGTGGTTATTTCAGCACCGTCAACAGTCAAGGCGAGTGTAAGACAGCTCAAAACAGGGTTGCCATCTATCAATACAGTACAACTTCCACATTGTCCCATCCCGCAACCGCATTTGGTTCCCGTCAGGCCCATTTCCTCTCTGATCACATTGATCAAGAGCTCGTTGGGCAAAACAGAAATCTCTTTCTTCTCATTATTTATCTTTATCGAAATATTCTGTTTTTTCATTTTTTTTCTCCAGCCCTCTTCCATGCTAAATCAAAGACATCTAAAAAAAGGATCTTTGCCATTTCCTTTCGATATACTGCGGTTGATCTTATATCACTTATGGGATTTATTTCACTCATGATGAGTTCCCCTATCTTCAACAACAAATCCTCGTTCACCTTTTCTTTACGTAGTGCGTTTTCCGCCGCTTTGATCCTGATAGGGACCTTTGCAACAGAACCAAAGGCAATTTTGCTTGAAAGACAGATATCTCCTTCCCGTTTAACGGATATGGCACAGCTTATTTTGGATATATCCGCGCCAACCCTTTTGGTTTTCATAAAGGCACCTCCCGTTCCATCTTCAGGATAGGGAAGGAGGATTTCAGTCATCATCTCGTCAGTGGACAAATCAGTCTTGTTTACATCCTTAAAAAAATCTTCCAAAGGGAGGATTCGTTCGCCTTGGGAGTTGGCAAGTTTTACTTTCGCATCATATACGAGGAGCGGTGGCGCAGAGTCAGCTGCCGGAGAGGCATTGCAAAGATTACCCCCCACGGTCCCCATATTTCGCACTTGCACTTCAGCCAAACATTCGAGGGCATCTGATAACGCCCTAAATCTTTTGTCTCCTTTAAAAAATAGCAACACATCATTAAGCAGGACAGCCGCTCCCACCTTCAGGTCCTTCCCATGTTCAATCATGCAAAGACCCTGAATATTTCGGATGTTTATCAAATATTTTGGTGCGACTATTTCCTGTTTCATCTGCACCAGAAGATCCGTCCCCCCGGCCATGACCTTTGCCTCCACACCATGTTCCTTTAAGAAGTGGAGGGCCTCCGGTAGAGTGGTTGGTGAGTAATAGTCGAATTCTTGCATCAAAATCCTAGAGTTGGTCATTGTTCCTTCCTTCATCTTTTTTCTCCTCGTTTTTCAACGCGTCGAGAATTTTTTCAGGTGTAATAGGCGTCTTCCTTAAACGCAGCCCAATCGCATTATATATCGCGTTTGCCACGGTTCCTGCGGTACAATTGTTTGCCGCCTCTCCCACACCCTTGGCACCAAAAGGACCCGAAGGTTCATATGTGTCGGCAAAAAAGGTTTCGATATTTTCTAAGGGCAACATATCCTCCGCTGTAAAGACCTTATAATCCACGAAGGATCCTCCACAGGTCAGTTGCCCGGTATCCGGTTCATATTCCGTGTCTTCAAGAAGGGCCAGACTGATCCCACGACTGAGCCCCCCTTCTAACTGACCTGCCGCCAAATCCGGATTAATCGGCGTTCCGCAGTCCACTGCCGCGACGGCTCGGGTGGGCCGGACGATACCTGTGTGGGTGTCCACCTCTACTTCTATAAAATTGGTTACGAAACAGGGAGGACAATTGACCTGGCGGTGACTCTCCACCGCAATGGCAGTGCCCCAACTCTTTATCTGGGCAGTCTTGGCCACCTCACCCACAGTAATGGATTTCCCTTCGGCCCCTTCGAGAAAAATGACTCCCTGCCCAAGTTTTTCGTCCGGCGTTATTTGGAGCGCATCAGGGTTGACGTCAATCAGCCTTGATGCAAAATCAAGCAAAATACGTTTTGCCGACTCCGCTGCTTTCTTTATGGATGCTCCACCACAATAAATACCGCGAGTCGCATGTGTACAAACATCGTATCCTGTTGAACGGGTATTCGAGGGAGAAATCCCCACCATTCCTAATGGCACACCCATCACTTCAGCAACGATCTTCGCACAGGCTTCGAGGGTCCCCCCACCGTGGCACATGAGACCGGTCAGGAAATCCACCGACCCATCCTCATTGACCTTGACCAACGCCGTGGAGTAGTCAATGACCTCTCCCGGCATGGGCGCTCCAGTCCCGGAAGTATGGAAACTCCTTCCCACGCCGATTCCCCGCCGAAATCTTCCGCTCTTTTCCTCTGGATTTCCTCTTTGATCCCAATCTATCTTTTCCTTGCCCTTTAGGAGCATCTCTTCAACCCCGCAACTACGAATCACGGAACGGACCGTGGGACCTTGACCCCAGAATGTCTCTCCCAGGCCTACATAGTTCTTCAATCTCAGTTCAATCGGGTCCATATTTAGCTTTTGAGCGATGATATCCATCATGGATTCCACTGCAAAAGATACCTGAGGATTCCCATAGCCTTGCATGGCACAGGCCGGTGTCTTGTTGGTATATACTGTTGTCCCTTCGAAGCTCATGTGAGGCATTCGATATAATGATACAAACCATCCTGACATGCATCCAAGCAGGGGATAGGCCTGTATATTGTGACCGCCGATATCTACCACAGTTTTCATCTCTCCGGCCGTAATCGTGCCATCCTTCTTTACGCCATATTTGATTCTAATATGAGAAGGATATTTGCAATGATCGTACATGTCCTCTTCTCGCGTCAAAGAGAGTTTGACCGGCTTTCGGGCCTTTAAGGCTAAGGCCACACATATGGCGATTGGGCTGTTCATCTGGATGCTCGACCCAAAAGAACCACCAATGGGGACACGATGAACATTGATTTTGCTCAACGGTATGTCGAAGATCCGCCCGATGAGTTGTCTTGTATTATGAATGGACTGGGTCGTAGGCCACAAGGTAATGCCGCCGTCCGGTTCCGGTTGGCACACAACGGACTTTGTCTCCATTTGAGCGTGGTAAACCCGACCGGTTTCAAACGTCTCTTCCACAATCAAGTCCGCCTCGGAAAAGCCTTGGGCGATGTCTCCTTCAGCTACCTCTCGATAGCAGGCAATGTTTTTCTCAACAGCAAGGGGGATATCCCCCAGCATAATCTCGTCATAAACTTTCGGAGCCTCAGGTTCCATAGCCTCCATGGGATCCATCACCGGCTCTAGGGGCTCATATTCTACTTTGACCGCACGCATCGCTTTTTCGGCCAAGACCTCGGATTTTGCCGCGACCGCTACGATCCCTTCACCCACGTGCCGGGCTCTATCCGGGAGTACAGTCCGGTCACGGTAGGTTTTTTCAGGGATACTGACCTGCCGCTCATTGTATTTTACTTTGGGGACTTCGTCGTAAGTTATAGTGACGGCCCCCATTTTTTCAGCCTCACTCGTGTCCACCGAAACGATTTTGGCGTGAGGATAGGGGCTACGCAAAACCCTCGCGCAGAGCATGCCGGGCAATGTCACATCCGAAGTGTAAATCTCTTTACCGGTTACTTTTGCGATCCCGTCTTTGCGACGCGCGATTTTCCCTACCGTTAAAAATGTTTCCTTTTCCATAATGACATCTCCCCAAGTACTCCGATTCATAAATACAGTGACGGATTCCTAATGGAATATTTCACCACAGAGCCACCCGCCTTCGCAAAATGCTATGGCGCGGCAGGCGCGATGGGCAAAAAGAACACTACTCTGCGTGCTCCGAGTCTCTGTGGTAAACCTAAGTCTTTTCCTACATGCTTCGACGCCCGGTTGTTGTTCTACCAAATGGGAGGTGTGAAAACAAATAGGACCTCCGCGTCTTTGTTCCCTTTATTTTCCCACCGATGGGGCAATTCTCCATTAAAATAGAGGGTGTCTCCTTCCTCGAGGCTCATCTCGTTGCCGTTGATTTCAAAATATAGTTCACCCTTCATGACCAGAACGAACTCTTCACTCCCTGCCGGATGTGTCAATTGACCCGATTGATCGGCAGTGCCACCCGGTTTTATTATGCTGGTGATGGGTTGTATCTTTTTCTGAGACATGGCCCTGGTCAACAACTGTGTCACGACTTTACCATCCGGATAAGCAATATGCCTTCGTTTGGATTTACGGAGGCACCAGTCCTCTCCCTCCTGATTATCGATGTCTCGAAAAAAGTCAGCAACATGAATATCGAGAGCGCCTGCAAGACGACCCAGCATGGAAACCGAAGGTGCCGTCAACCCCTTTTCCAACTGAGATATATAGGATTTTGTACAATCGGTCCTCAAGGCCAACTTTTCTAGTGTAAGTTTCCTCTCAGTCCTGAATTGTTTTAGTTTTTTTGAAATTTCGTCTTGTATTCGATTTGATGCCATGAGGGGAGCACTCTCCGTTGAGGCTGTCGGAAAACGTCCATCTGCTGCGTTACCCTCATCCCTCGTCACTGCGGCGTACAAATAAAAAAACGGTTCACGGCACACGATGCAAGGTAAATGGCCTTAACTCATAACAATTTGAGAAAAATTCACACTTTGACATGGACCTTACACCGTAAACCTTATACCTTTCTTTTATTACGCCTCACTCCTCGGGATTTCGGAAGCCTTGCATATGAACATTTTCCATCAGCCTCTCAGAAACCGATTTTTCGACAGTGTCGTTGAGCGGTGAAATCCGACCATGGGTCAGCAAAGAATTGGAGGCTCAAAAATTTAAGTTTGTTTATCCCTTTTACGCCTGAGATCACAAAATGAGCAAGTTGGAAATAATGATTTGTGTTTTTTGGCCTTGCGATCGCCTGCCCTGAAACGTGTAACTATTTGTTTTTATTGAAATGTTACAAAAAGGCGAAAAAGGCTCTATCTAATTTACTTAGTTTACAAATACTTTACTTTTAAAAACAAATTGTCAAGGGAATTTTTTTCTTGACAAAGATTAAAAGGTTGCAATACTAATATAAGTATTGTCAGACATTAGTACTTTTATCGAGGATTAAAAGTGATTGTAGACAAATCCCTATTCGAACCGCTTGAAAGCAAGCGGAGTTTTGAAGAGATATCCTCCAAGATAAAGGCGCTCATCTTTTCCGGCGACCTCAAGCCGGGTGATCGGCTTCCTTCCGAAAATGAACTCGCCAAACAATATAAAGTAGGCCGCCAGACCATCCGCGAAGCCTTCCGTATCCTGGAACTATCCGGCTTCCTTACGGTACAGAAGGGTTATGGCGGGGGGCCTGTTATCCAGGACAATATCATGGAAAAAATTTCCGATATGATTCTGGATGCCGTGAGATTGGATAAGTTAAGTGTCCAGGAGTTTACGGCTGCACGGATAGCCATTGAAAAAGCAATCTTGAATGAGGCATTCGATAGAATCGACGAAGAGGACATCAAAAAACTTCAAGAGAATGTCGCCAGAGCAAAGGAAAAAATCAAGAAGAATCAGTCCGCCACGGTGGAGAATTTTGATTTCCATACCATATTGGCCAGGGCTTCGAAAAACAATATATACATCATCATGGAAGGGGCCATAAACGCCATACATCGTTTTTTACGCAGACGGTATGCTTTTCCTTACGATAAAACGAAAGCCGGCGCTAGCGTGCACGGAAAAATACTGGATGCCATTATCAAGAGAGATCGCGACAAAGCCCTTGATCTCCTGGAAAAAGATTTAATCACGGTGAGTGGATCCCTTGTACCCATATCAACCGATTTGTCCTCAGCGCTTTTGCAGCAGCCAACCGGCAATGATGTCGAACCATCAAAAGGCTGAAGAAAAAAATACATCAAATGAAAGGAGTTCAAAGATGAGACTTAAGGACAAGGTAACCATTATAACCGGTGCGGCCCAGGGGATCGGGGCGGCTTTTGCTGTCGGTTTCGCAAAAGAGGGCGCTAAGATCGTTATCGCAGACGTCTTGGACGGTAAGGAGGCGGTGGGGGCTGTTGATGAGGCGGGCAGTGAAGCGATTTATGTGAAGACGGATGTCACCAATCCGGATGAGTGTGACGCCGCGGCCAAAGCAGCCGTCGACCGCTTCGGAGGGATCGATATCTTAATCAATAATGCAGCCATATTCGGGGATCTCGTCCTGAGACCATTCACAGATATCCCCTTCGACGAGTGGATGAAGGTCATGGCGGTGAATACTGGAGGTCCGTTCAATTGTACAAAAGCTGTATTTCCCCATATGAAGGCGAAAGGAGGTAAGATTATCAACATTGCCTCTGCGATCATTTTTGAAGGTGTCCCGGGTGTCCCCCACTATGTGGCTTCGAAAGGGGCGATTATGGCGTTCACCCGTTCCATGGCCAAGGAACTGGGGGGACACAACATCAATGTGAATTCCATTGCCCCCGGTTTCACCCAATCTGCCGGAGGGGCCCAATTCGACAAAAACAGGAAAATGGGGCCCCCTTCCCTCGAGGAAGCACAAGCGCCGGCAAGGTGCCTGCAGCGAACACCGGTTCCGGAAGACCTTGTCGGCACGGCGATTTTCCTGGCCAGCG
>JAQYVK010000341.1 GCA_030145585.1 Desulfatiglandales bacterium
CCTCCGGCTGATCCAACGTCCAACGTCGAATTTTGAATAAGGCATGCTAAAATTTTTGATAAAATGGACGAGCGACACGCGTCGCAAGCGCCTGCGCTGCGCGAGCGAGTTCATCATTCGATGTTCAATGTTCGATGTTGGACGTTCAAAAAAATGCTTTAATCTGCCGCTAACGAGTATTTTTTTCTCGCCGGAACGGGTGAACCTTTCCGGGTCCACCGCTAGAAGCGGTGGGTTTAGATCAAACTAAACTCTCAGCGGTCTCTGTGTACTCTAGCGAAGCGGGCGAGAAATTTCGTTATTGTGAAACTCGAATCATTCCCTTAACTGCTTAACAAAGCTTGGACCTTCAGCTTTGCCAAGGGTTTAGAAGAAAAAAGCAAAGGATAGTCTTTTGAGCAAAAAAAAGTCGAAAAGGAACCCCAAAACCAAAAAACCTGTTGAGCCGATTAGGAAGGAAATTCGCGGGATTATATTTTTTCTCATCGCTATTATTCTCGGGGTAGCTCTTTTTTCCTATTATCCCGGAGACCCGGTGTTCTGGGAATTCAAAAGCACAATTTCCAAAACCCAAAATCTATTTGGTACCGTTGGGGCCCATCTGTCAGGCGTCATCTTTCGAACCGTAGGCTTTTCCTCCTTCTGGTTGGTCCTCCTTTTCCTCGCCTTGGCCTTTCTTTCTTTCAAGCAACATGCCCTTTTGTCCCCTTTTAAGCTTATCGTAGCTATCTTTTTCCTGGTCTTTTCCTTTTCCGGAATTCTGGGCCTGCAGCTGCCCGAAACGGTTGTTTATAGAGGTGGAGCTGTGAGCGCCGGGGGCTTTATCGGATTACATGTTTCAGCATTTATGGAGGGATTACTCAATTATTTTGGCGCCTATCTGCTCCTTGCGGCCATTTTTGTCATCTCACTCATGTTCTGTACACGCCTCTCTTTCGGCTGGGTTCTTTCAAAAATTTACTTCTGGGCTTCCGGTTTGATCCGGCGATTGAGAGAACGTATTATGAAAAATAGAGAAAGGAGACGCAAGAAAAAGGCAAGAGAGAAAATCTTTGAACGGGAGCGAAAAAAGCCGAAACGAAAAGTCAACATTATCGCACCGAAAAAGGACCCCCTCAAAAAAGCGGATCAGGAATCTTTCTCTTTCATGAATGTGGTGGGCAAATTCAAGCTGCCACCCTTGGACCTCCTCGATAAGCCTCCCGAACAGACGGGGCTTAAAATCCAGAGGGAGAGCCTTGAGATGAATGCGAGGCGTCTCGAGAGGAAACTGGCCGATTTTGGTGTGGAGGGTGAAGTGGTTGAAATCCTGCCCGGTCCGGTCATTACCATGTATGAGCTCAAACCCGCCCCCGGTGTAAAAATCAGTAAAGTGGCGGGGCTTTCGGACGACCTCGCCCTCGCCCTGCGTGCTCCCAGCGTTCGCATCGTGGCCCCCATTCCGGGTAAAGCGGCCATAGGCCTCGAGATCCCAAACAATCAAAGGAATCCCGTATACCTCAGTGAGATCCTTTCGAGCCAGGACTTCCAAAACACCAAAACCAAGCTGCCCCTTGCCCTTGGTAAGGATATTACCGGTGCACCCTTCATAACGGACCTGGCCAAGATGCCCCATCTACTTGTAGCCGGCGCAACCGGGACAGGCAAGAGCGTTTCCCTGAACGCCATGATTACGGCGATCCTTTTCAAGGCTTCCCCTGAAATGGTTCGGTTTTTGATCATCGATCCAAAGAGGATTGAGCTCTCTCTCTACAAGGATATCCCTCATCTGCTTCATCCGGTGGTGACCCAACCGAAAGAGGCCACCAGGGCGCTGCGGTGGGCTGTGGAAGAAATGGAGAGGCGATACGTTCTCTTATCGGACCAGGGGGTTCGGAACATTGACACTTACAACCGAAAAGTCTTGAAAGATAACCCCAAGGGTGGGGCGGAGAGTTCCGAGGACACGGATAAACCACTGCCCTATATCATCCTTGTCATCGATGAACTGGCCGACCTCATGATGGCCTCCTCGAGAAACGTTGAAGAGGCCATAACCCGGTTGGCCCAGATGGCGCGTGCCGCCGGCATCCACCTCATCATCGCCACACAGCGCCCGTCGGTGGATGTGCTGACCGGCATCATCAAGGCCAATTTCCCGGCCCGGATTTCTTTCCAGGTCTCTTCAAAGTTCGATGCCAGAACCATTCTGGATACGAATGGGTCCGAGCACCTTCTTGGAGACGGGGATATGCTCTTTCTACCACCGGGCGTCGCGCAGATGACGCGGGTTCACGGGGCCTATATATCCGAGGAGGAAGTCAAAAGGGTGGTCGGGTTTTTAAAGTCGCAGATGAAACCGGAGTATGATTCTACCATTCTGAGCGAGATCGCCCGGGGTGATGAAGTGGAGCAGGAAGAAACAGAACTGGACGAAAAATATCACCTGGCCGTGGAACTGGTCGTGAAAACCGGCCAGGCCTCCATCTCCATGGTCCAGCGAAAGTTAAGGGTGGGGTATAACCGGGCGGCGCGCATGATCGAGACTATGGAAAAGGAAGGAATCGTGGGCCCTTCAAATGGGGTCAGGGCCAGGGAGGTGTTCGGGAGAGGGAGCTATGAGGCCTAACCTAATATCTCGGAATTTCTATAACTTAATAAAATTAAAAGGGATTGCTGAGGTTTGTTGCTTTTACCTCACACTGGAATAATGGAATGGTGGAATATTGGAATGTTGGCTTTAATCTTTAATAAGGAATTCCCAGACTTATGAAAATTTTCAACTTCCTTGTCAAAAGGAATTTCCCAAACAACCCATTTTCCCATTCCCCTCTCCGAACCCGCTTCCAGCCTGGAAGACTTTCAGGCCGGAGGCCACAACCCATTATTCCCTGGCCCAGACCTGATTTATTCAGCCGTGTTTCTCTGAATTTTGTTCGCGTAATTGTACAGTGTCCCAAGTTCGATTCAGTCAAGTCGCGCCAGGGCGGGCCATCATTCCATTATTCCATCATTCCAATAGCGAAGCGAAGCGGAGCTAGGTTCATCCTTCTGCTCATTTTGTTTCTCTTGCCGGGAAGTTTGGCTGTGGCTGATGATCGACTGACCGGCATCCTCCAGGGCATCCGGGCAAGATACGGACCCCTTCCCGGCCTCGTGGTTTCCTATGAACGAGAGGTCATCACCCGCTCCATGGCCATGTTGGGAATCCAAACAAAGAAGGATCTCGCTTCCGGGAAAATATATTTTAAACCTCCCCATTTTCTGAGAGTCCAGCAGAAAACCCCTAAGCCTGAAGTGGTGATTATTACAAGCGAAACTCTCTGGTGGTATATCCCTCAAAAGAAACAGGTTTACCGGTATCCATCCCGCAAACTGGGGCAGGAAATGCAGCTTCTGAGTGATATCTTTCAGGGACTTCGTGAAGTGGAAAGTCGTTTTAAAGTGAACCTGATCGCCTATCGCACAGAGAAGGGCCATGAGATCCAATTGAATCCCAACCCTCCTTGGGAGCAGATAGACCGCATCAAATTATGGGTTGATCCGGTAAATTACCACATCCGGATTTTTGAAACCTACAATTATCTGGGAGGCATGACTCGCTTTACACTCGAAGAACCGACTTCTCAGGGGGTGTTCGAAAAGAATTTTTTTGATTTCCTGGTACCGGAGGACGTCACGGTCATTGAAGAAGAGTAGTCAACACGGGGAGCCCTCACTTTTTCTTAAAGAGATCCTCGAGCGCTTGCTTGGCATCCTTTGTCCGGTTGGCAGTGCCGCTCCCTCTTTTTGACCCTCGAAGCACGAAATAATCGCAGAAATTAGCTCTTTCTTTTTCCGTGATACGCTCGGCTACGACTTCCCTGCACTCGTTGTACGCGCTGAGATCAAAATATTTACATTGTTTGCAGCAGCGAAGGTCCCGGTCACAATGAGGACAGGTATCATTCTTGTTCACTTTCTCTGTAATATCCAGGGTCTCATGACAAAAGCTACAGCTCATCTTCTTTCCGCCTGCTTCCGAAACACTTTTTCTTTTCTTCTTATATTGGATCATAAGCTCAGCCCATCCATTCTTAGTCAGGATTAATAAAAAGGATTCGAGGATTCAAGGAATCGAGGGGTCAAGTGATATTTACCCGCCTTATTTGTGTCGGGCCGGTTCTATTTCCAGTGTCCTTGATCTCGAACTGTTTTTCGATTTTTTA
>JAQYVK010000342.1 GCA_030145585.1 Desulfatiglandales bacterium
GGGCATGTTTTCTTGACACATCTGATTCTATGGTTATCATTTTAACTTAATGAAGCTCTCCGTACCTTGTCGGAGCAAAGCTGAGATTTATCCGCCTTTGGATCCCGCTTGTCGAAGATGCCGCTTGCGGTGCGGGGCTGCGGGGAGCTTAATTGGGGCTAAAATTGGGATTTGACATGGCCGTGATTCCCCTATATATTGGATAACAAAATAAAATCCTTATTTTTTTTTGTTTTATATGCCCTTCCAACATATAAAAAAGTACTTTTCGTCCAACAGGACGGAGACCAATCACATATCAAGGAGTGAAGAAATGCCGGATGAAAATGGATTAACGCAGTTTGCGGGTGCCTCAAAATATGTTCTAGATGATGAACTAGCCAAAATCGTCAACATCTCCATGGCTCTAGAAATGCCTCTTCTCTTGAAGGGGGAGCCCGGCACGGGAAAGACCATGCTGGCGCATGCCATTGCAGAAGCCCTCAGCATGAGACTGACTGTATTGAATGTCAAATCGAGTATGAAGCTTGTCGAAGCCCTTTATCAGTATGACACACTGACACGGTTGAACGACAGCCGGTTCGGTGATTCGAAAAGGGATGTGAGTAATATCGAAGATTATATCAAGATGGGAAAAATTGGCCAGAGCTTCGTCTCTGATGAGCGTGTGGTTCTCCTCATCGATGAAATTGATAAGGCGGATACTGATTTTCAGGATGATATGTTGGATGTTCTAGATCAAATGGAATTTGATATCATTGAAATAGACAAAACTGTTTCGGCGAAAAATAGACCTGTCATTATTATTACATCGAACGCGAAGAAGGATCTCTCCGATCCATTTTTAGGGCGCTGTAATTTCCACCACATTGCGTTTCCCGATTCAGATATGATGAGAAAGATTATCGAGGTTCATTTCCCGGAAATCAGCAAAGATCTCCTCGACAGTGCCATAAAGTCATTTTATCACCTAAGGGATATCCGAGGTGTTGAAAAAAAGCCGGCCACGCGGGAACTTATTAACTGGCTGAGGGCCCTGAGGGCGGATCCCGATTTCAGGGTCAAGGATCTGACCAAAGGGGATGTGCCATACCTTGGGGTCCTTTTCAAAAAAAGTCCTGATTATATGGTTGCCCAAAACAGTGTCAGTCGGTCCAGATTATAACTAAACGGTTCACGGTTTACGGTGCACGGTATAAGGCCCTAAGTAATTATAGAAAGAAGCACATTATGTAGTGACCCTTATACCTTACACCTTACACCATATACCGTAAAAAAATACCTTGGGCCACTTGTTAGTGACGCCCAATCGTTGACATATTACGATTTGACAAATGTCGTAGTAGTAAAAGGAACTAAACCGCATGTTCACGAGTTTTTTCTATACCCTAAAAAAAGTGGGTATTCCAGTTTCACCCACTTCTTTCCTTCGCCTCCAAAAAGCCCTCGGCATGGGTATCATCAATTCTATTGGTGATTTTTATACCGGAGCGCGTGCCATACTGGTCAAGAGTGAGAGATATTTTGATCTTTACGATCAGGTATTTGCCCATCACTTCGAAGGAGCCGAACTCAAGGAACCGGATGAGTTTGAGCTGACGGGAGTGGCCCGGGCTTTGCTTGATGAATGGTTGAAAGATCCGAAGGCTATAGCTGATGCCCTTGGGGTCGATGAAAAGGAGCTGAAGAAACTAAATCCGGATGAATTGCTTAAATATTTTCTCGAAAGACTCAAAGAACAGACCGGAGAACACCATGGTGGAGGCAAATGGATCGGGACCGGTGGCACATCGCCCGTTGGTCATTCCGGATATCACCCAGGGGGGATGCGGGTCGGGGGTGTATCCAGGAACAAATCCGCCGTCAAGGTGGCTATGGATAGAAGGTATCGCGATTATTCCCAGGAAGGGCCATTGACCCAATCTCAGATAGGCGAGGCATTGAAGAGATTGAGGAATCTGATTCCGGTGGGCCCCAAAGATGAGGTCAATATCGATGAGACGATCTATCAGACCATGAAAAATGCCGGGGAGATAGAAATTATCTTTGATCGGGGTCTCAGGGATCGACTAAAGGTCATTCTTGCCATAGACAACGGGGGATGGTCCATGGAGCCATACATAGAGGTCGTCCAGACCCTTTTCAACTATGCTAGGGCCCAATTTAAGGAACTCAAGACATTTTTCTTTCACAACACCATTTATGATAATCTCTGGGAGGATGCTCCCAGGTTAAGAAAGCCTATTTCAGTAGATGAATTGGTCCGATCGGATCCGGAAACTCGGATCATCATCGTGGGGGACGCCAGCATGGCCCCCTATGAACTCATGGCCACGGATGGGTCGATCCACATTGAAGAGAGCTCCGGAAGGCCCAGTCACGAGAGGCTAAGGTTTATATCCGATACCTTTCCTTACTCTGTTTGGATTAACCCGAAAATGGCCGACGAGTGGCCTTACACCCGAACCATTCATGCGGTCCGGGAGATATTTCCCATGTACGAATTGACCCTGGATGGATTGGAAGAGGCGGTCGGGTATTTGATGCAGAAAAAATAATTTCCATCCATATGACTGAAGCTTGGTCGCGAAGAGTGTTCGGAGGGGGCTATGGGGGCAGATTTCGGGACGATTCAGGAGATCGTGCAGAGAGCATACCAGGAAATGTCTCCTCATGTGCGCGAGCATGTAAATGGGGGCAGCGAATCGGAAACAACACTCTTGCGGAACCGCCAGTCCATTGACAGTCTTGCCTTTCGGCCACGTGTGCTGCGTGACGTCTCGGAAATCGACCCATCGACCACCTTCATCGGCAGCAAACTGCGCATCCCCGTTTTTCTCGCTCCGGTCGGCAGCTTGGATCAAGTCTGTCCGGAAGCACCCCTCCTGGCCACGAAAGCTGCGGCGGAATTCGGGACGCTAATGTTTTTGAGTTCGGTGAGCTCGTTTCCCCCGTTGGAACCGGAGAGAGCGGCCGAGGAGGCGGGAGATCGTCTGGTTTTTCAGCTTTACCAACGGGGGGATTGGGCCTGGCTGGATGCTTACCTGGAACGTGTTGTCGAGATCGGTTGCTGCGCCTTTTGCCTGACCGTCGACACGTCCTATTACAGCCGGCGTGAACGTGATCTGTTCAACCGCTATGCGCCCCCCGGTCGAGAGGGGGGAGGAGGGCGCACGGGCTTCCTTTACCAGGCGACCATAACTTGGGAACTTGTGGATAGGATTCGGGACCGTATAGAGATCCCCTTGATCGTCAAGGGGGTTGTGACCGCAGAGGACGCCCGTCTGGCAGTGGAGCATGGTGTGGAGGTGGTCTATGTGTCTAATCACGGGGGACGCCAACTCGATCATGGACTCGGCGCTATGGAGGTGTTGCCGGAGGTGGTCGAGGCTGTAGCGGGTAAAGCGGAAGTGGTGGTGGATAGCGGCTTTGTCCGTGGCAGTGATATCCTTAAAGCCATCGCACTTGGTGCACGCGCCGTGGGTCTAGGGAAGCTTCAGGCCTTAGCCCTGGCCGCTGGTGGTGATGCAGGTGTAAAACGGATGCTGGAGATCCTGGAAACAGAAATTTCGATAAACATGGGGTTGCTCGGTGTAACCAAACTCGACCAGCTCGACGCATCATATCTTCAGAAGGCAACCCCGGTAAAATACCCGACCGATTTAAGCCCCTTCCCCAGCATCGAGGCACTTTTTCCCGCTGATCCACTTGAACAGTAAAGCCCCATCATAGGCGCCCCCCAGATTCAGCCAGTTCTTCAAGGGCCTCACGGTCCAAAATTTTAATTCGCCGACCATCAGACTCAATCAAGCCCTGCTTTGACATTTTCCCCAAAATTCGTGAAAGGGTCTCGGGAATCGTTCCCAAGAGGCTTGCCAACTGAGTTTTGGTGATATTCAACTCCAACTGCTCAGTGCCTTCTGCTTGCCCACTCAGGTAAAGGAGGTGAGCGGCCAATCGCCCGGGGACCTCTTTCAAGGAGAGATCATCAATGAGATTGGCGAATCTGCGCAATCGCTTGGAGAGGATAGCCAGCATATTCAAGGCAAGAGAGGGATTGTTCTTTATCAAATCGGAGAAGGATTCCCTAGGGAAGAAAAAAATTCGACTTGACTCCATGGCCTCCGCGTTGGCTGGAAAGTGCTGCCCAGCAAAAACAGCCACTTCACCGAAAGGGTCACCAGGGCCAAAAATATGAAGGATCTGTTCTTTGCCCTCAGGAGACAGTTTGAAAATTTTTACTCTCCCCGAGACGACCACATAAAATCCGTTTCCGTCATCCCCCTCAGAAAATATGATTTGACCCCGATCAAAGACTTGATCCGTGATGATCATGCTAAGGTCTTCGATTTGTTCATTCGGCAATTCTTCAAAGAAAGGAATCGATCCTATATGTTTTGTGATATCCATCTATGGCCTTTCAGGTCGTTTCAGGGTCATTGAGGGCAGGGGGGATGGTTGAGGAAAGGTCATCAACCATTTACCAAACGTACCAGGGTGGAATCGGAAAAATAATCCACAATGTTAAGGCATCCGTAGTTCTGTTGAAGGTTGAACATCCGGGAAAGGTCAAGTCCTAAGGCATGACATAAGATGACCCGGTTCACCCCTCCGTGGCCGACAAAAAGGAAATCGTTACCATTTTGTTCCTCCAAAATATTTTCAAAACAGGGGATGACCCTATCGTAAAGATGTTTTACACTTTCTCCTTCCCCGGGTGGTTGAAAGTCAATCAGTTCCTTCTTCCTCCTTTTTAGTTCATCCGGAAAGCGTGTTCGGATCTCTTCGAGCGTCAGACCTTCCCAATCCCCGAAATACATCTCTCGGAGTTCTTGCAGATGATATAATGGAACATCATGGTGACAGGCAACAATCTGAGCGCCCTTGACGGATCTTTGAAGATCGCTAGAATAGATAGCGCTGATAGAGGTAAGACGCAGGCGCTCGGCAAGCCTTTCCAGTTGAAGGGTTCCTACCTCGGTGACATCTATGTCTGTGTAACCACAAACAGGGATCTTATCATAATTTACGATTTGACCATGTCGCACCATGTACAACCGATTGAGCTTATCCATAGATGTGGATAATATGCGGGAACAATTTTCATGTCAATTGGAAAGGTAGCTATAATCTAAGAGGAATCATGTCATTCATCTCTATCACTCAGGTGATGTCTGCAAGCGAAGTGGCATAGGGCGGGCCGGTTGTAATGGATAATTTTCACAACCGGTAGGCTCAAGGGGATTCCCTCATACATTGAGCAAATAACATCCTGAGTTTACTATATAATGCTCGATGGTAATTTAGGCTTTATATTCATTCTTGGATAATGTATAACCCCGATTGAGCTAAAATGTTCGTATTAGCAACCTGGCGGAATGGAGTTTCTGAGATTTTTTGTCATGGTGAAAAAAGATTGCTTTGGTTTACTGGAAAAGGTTTTTCCTGAGGGAAAGGAAGGGTTGAGGGAGATTGTCCGAGAGTGTTTCCAATGCCCGGGCAGGGTCCTCTGCCTTAAGGCGGCTTTAGGCACCAAAGAGGGCTTGGAAATGAGGTCAAGGAATATAGATCGTGCCGCGACGAGCGGGATGATGGGCCGGTTGAGACGGTGGTCCCAGAAAAAAGAACTCCACCGGCTCATGCAGCGGGAGAGAGTGAAAAAGAAATGACCGTAAACATCACCTGTCCCTATTGTAACTTTTCCAAACAAACGTCGACGGACAAAATACCACCGGGTACCAGATGGGCCACCTGCCCCCGTTGCAAACAACGGTTTGAGTTTAATTTTCAAGATCCTGTGGGTGGTATTCAAGAGGTGCCGGCAGGGAAAGGGGCAGGTTCGAAGCGAGGCGCTTCACCATGGGAAAGGCGATCGGAACTGGGCGTCTGGAAGGGGCTGTACGAAACTTTCAAAGGCGTTTTGTTTTCCCCGGGAAAAGTTTTCAGCACCATGACCCACAATGGCGGGATTAAGGAACCTCTCGCATTCGGCCTTCTTCTAGGTTCCCTGGGGGCGATGTTTGGATTCTTCTGGGAATTTCTGATAGTCAGGGAAAGCCTTATTTCCAAGTGGCCAAGCTTGTTCGGGCAATTCAATCTGGGTCTCGTCTTTTTGATTATCATGATTCTGACTCCGCTCTTTGTCATGCTTAGCATGTTTGTCGTCAGTGGTATCCTCCATTTGTGTCTACTCATCACAGGAGGAGGCAGGAACGGTTTTGAGGGGACTTTCAGGATCGTTGCTTTTTCTCAATCGACCAAGATTTTGGAGTTGGTCCCCTTTGTTGGCGGGTTTGTCGGTTGGTTCTGGCATTTGATCGTCCAGGTTATCGGCCTTCGGGAAATACATGAAACCTCTTACTTGAGAACGATCATGGCCATGATTCTCCCTATTGTACTACTCTTCATAATATCCATGGCTATCATCGTTCCTCTGTTTATTTTTCTGTGAGCATAGAGGACGGTTCGGGTGAAGATACCAGCCCCGGAGTGTGGGCAGATAGAATGAAAGAAGAAAGGATGTTTACATCTTGTCGAATGGCATAGACTACGAAAAGGTCTTGAATCCAGCACAGTTGAGCGCGGTGATGACCATAGAGGGGCCTGTGTTGGTGATTGCGGGGGCCGGGAGCGGTAAGACACGGACTCTGGTTTACCGGTTGGCCCGGCTTGTTGAGACAGGGGTCTCTCCCGAAAATATCCTTCTCCTCACGTTCACGAGAAAGGCCGCCGGGGAAATGCTTGAGCGGGCTGCGGGGCTTGCGGATGAAAGATGCAGGCATGTCCCTGGTGGTACGTTTCACTCCTTGGCCTACCGTGTGCTTCGGGAGAATGCGAATCTCCTGGATTATAAAGACACTTTTTCCATCCTGGACCGGTCAGACATGGAGGAGGTTATCCAATCCCTGGTTCGAGATATGCAGATTGACAAAGGCTCAATCAGGTTTCCGAAACGGGGCACCCTGGCAAGCATTTTGAGCAAGTCGGCAAACCTTCAAGTAGATGTTGAAGACCTTATTCCAGAAGAGTATTCCCAATTTCTTGAGTATATCCCTGAGATGAAAAGGCTCAGTCGCCTCTACGGGGTCTACAAAAAAGATAATCAACTCATGGATTATGATGACCTGATTCTCCACCTTAGGAAGCTTTTGTCCGAGAATGAGGCGCTCCGTGACCGACTGAGCCAACAGCATCGCTATATTATGGTGGATGAATATCAAGACACCAATGGGATACAAGCCGACATCGTAAAATGGTTGGCCCATAGCCACCACAATATCATGGTCGTAGGGGATGACTCTCAGTCTATCTATTCTTTTCGGGGAGCCAATTATAAAAACATGTTTGATTTTCCCAAGCTGTTTTCGGAAACAAAAACCATCAAGCTTGAAGAAAATTACCGTTCCACGCAACCGATCCTGACCTTTACCAACGCCCTTATGGATCAGGCCGAGGAGAGATACACCAAATGCCTCTTTACGAAAAGGGCAAATGGAGAACTGCCCACAGTCGTCGACACCATGACCGAACCGGAACAGGCCCTATATATATGCCGTTCCATCAAAGAGCAGATCGATCGCGGGCGATCCATGAAGGACATGGCCGTCCTATTCCGGGCTGGCTACCACTCATTCGAATTGGAGGTGGAGTTGGCCCGTCAGGGGATCCCCTTTATCAAATACGGCGGTTTCAAATTTATGGAATCCGCCCATATAAAGGATCTTCTCGCCCACCTGAGGGTCGTCGCGAACAGGGATGACACCATCAGCTGGGGACGCATCCTGAGACTCGTTAAAAAAATCGGTCCTGGAAAAAGCCAGGCTATCATAGAATGGATGAAGCGAAATAGGTCACACCCATGGCAGGTCGCCGAGTGGCCTGAGGCAAGGAAAGGAGACGATGGGTTGAAGGGGCTCGCCGAACTTATGCGAGAGCTATCAGCCCCGAAAAATAAACCGGATAAATCGGTTGAACGGGCCATAGAATATTATGAACCCATCCTTCGAGAAAGATTTGACGATTTCCCCAGACGGCGAAAGGATCTTGATCAGATGATTTCTATGGCAGGTCGCTACCGAAAGTTGGGGCCCTTTCTGGACGATCTGGTGATGGAACCTCCCAACAGTTCGGCAGATCTGGAATCGGGCTCGAGTCGAGATCGTCTGACCCTATCAACGGTCCATTCGGCTAAAGGCCTTGAATGGTCTACCGTCTATATCATCTGGGTGATGGAAGGATATTTTCCATCTTCAAAGGCCTATTCAAATCCGGATGCCACTGAAGAGGAACGTCGCATGATGTACGTGGCAGCCACCCGGGCCAAGGATCTGTTGGTCCTTTGCTATCCAAGTCAGGAATCCCCTCGGTCCTGGCAGCTGGCGGAGATGGCCTATAGGAGCGGCCTTTCTTCGTTTATCCAGGCCCTTCCGGACCATGTCCTGGCTTATGATTCACCCGGAGCACCCAGGAAAAGAAGATCTATCCAATGGGCGAAAAAAGAACCACGCCCCAAGCGCCCGGTCGTAAAACATCCTTCCGGGTTGCTTCCAGGTGACAGGGTCAAACACCCTGCTTTTGGTCAAGGGGTCATTTCTAAATTCAAAGACCAGGAGAAAGTGGAAGTGTTGTTCAGGGACGTGGGGCGCAAGATGCTCCACCTCGGATATACTAGTCTGGAAAAGATATGACCCTGATTGAGCGTAAACAAAATCGAGAACTATGATAAAAAAAGCTTAAACACCGGGTAGTTCACAGACCTTTTAGATTTATCGAAACTCTTCTATCAGTGAAATATGGGGTAATAAAAAACACTCCATTTTGTTTACGAGAAAAAGCCAGTAGGCTTTTTCTTTAGAAGAATCACGACCTATGGTCGGGATTCTTCACCTACGAGGAAAGCGGCTGTTCGGCTGAAAAAGACTTTCAGCAGAACAGCAAGATACCCCTATCTCCGGCGCTTGTGTACACAAGCGCATGCCAAGGGTTCGCAGTAGGTGGCTGCTGCGAGGCAGCAGCATACGGCATTCACCCTTGGACGCCTTAGATCTGGGGCATCCTCGACTTTCGCTCAATTAGGGTATAAATATGAATTTAGGTAGAACCTTATCGACCTCTACGACGGGTTTGGATAAACTTTATGACGTATCAGGATGCCATTGAGTATCTATTCGGGCTTCAGAAGTATGGTATAAAATTTGGTTTGTCCAAAACCACCAATCTTTTGAAGTCTTTTGGTAATCCCCAGAATGGACAGTCTTATGTTCATGTTGCGGGAAGTAACGGCAAGGGTTCCGTGGCCGCCTTACTGGAATCCGTCTTGATTAATTCTGGTTTAAAGGTGGGGTTTTATTCCTCTCCTCACCTGGTCCGTTTCACAGAGCGATTTCGTATAAACAGGCGAGAAATAAAACGTGACGTCGTGGTGCGTATTGTCGAGGAATTGAGAAAAGTGATCGATCCGAAACATCCTCCAACCTTC
The DNA here is from genome assembly GCA_030145585.1 of Desulfatiglandales bacterium. Classification (GTDB taxonomy): domain Bacteria; phylum Desulfobacterota; class DSM-4660; order Desulfatiglandales; family HGW-15; genus JAQYVK01. Next base: position 9,479 of record JAQYVK010000342.1, read on the forward strand.
TTTGAGGTGACCACCGCGATGGCTCTGATTTATTTCGAACGAGAAGAGACGGATATCTCCATTATGGAGGTGGGCATGGGAGGACGCCTGGATGCAACCAATATCATCACGCCGATTGTGTCTGTGATCACCAACATCTCCCTTGAACACCAGTTCTTTTTAGGTCGGCGACTGATCGATATCGCCGGAGAAAAGGCAGGAATTATCAAAAGGAATGTTGCCTTGGTGACAGCTGCCACGCAACCTTCCGTCATCAAGCTCTTCAAGGCAATCTGCGAAGAGAAGAAGGCCCCATTCTGGAGAGTGGGGGAGGACGTTCGCTTTCGAACGAAAGGCGGAACACTCAACTACTATGGCTTAAAACACACGTTCAGGGATCTCGAGTTGGGACTTATGGGGAGATTTCAAGCGCGAAATGCGGCGTTGTCTCTCGCGGTGACGGAGCTTCTTGAATTGAAGGGATACAACATTTCCGAGCGTCATGTCAGAGAGGGACTTAAGGGTACGACTTGGCCGGGGAGAATGCATATCGTATCAAGGGAGCCGTTGATTGTTTTGGATGGCGCCCATAATCCCAGCGCCATCCGGGAACTGGCCGCATCCCTGGAACGTGATTTTGAATACGGGCGCCTCATTCTGGTCTTGGGGGTGATGGAAGATAAGGATATTGACGACATGATCCGAAGGATCGTTTCCATGGCGGACTATGCAATTTACACCCGACCTGATTATTATCGGTCGGCCGATCCTGCCGACTTAAGGGATGCAGCCATGCCATTGGGAAAACCGTGTGAGATCGTTCGAAAGATACCGCAGGCCTTGAAAAGAGCGAAAGAAATAGCCGGCCGACAGGATCTGATTTTGATTTGCGGATCTCTTTTTACGGTAGGGGAGGCTCTTGTCACTTTTGATCCCCAAAAGTACAAGCCTGATGGGATCTGAAGAATTTGATAGTCTGAAAGGAGGGACATCATAGGACACATTTTTTTCATTCTATTAGTGCTCTTCTTAAGTCTTTTCCAAACAAATTTGTCCTTTGCGGTTGATTTAAATATGAAAGAGAGGATTGAGGGGGGTCCGGAAGTCGGCTGGCAAATCACGGCCAACAAGATGAGCTATATGGAAAAAGAGGGTTTCGTCGTGGCCGAAGGTGACGTGGTCATTACGAGGGGCGAACAGAAACTTTCGGCCCAAAAGGCAGCGTATAATGAGAAAACAGGGATAATCGAGCTTTCCGAGGATATACGATTGGAGTCGGACGGAGATCTTCTCACGGGCGAAAGTGCGATCTTTGATCTTAACAAGGGCACAGGAAAGATCAAAGGGGGGCGACTCTTCCTTCGAGAAAACAACTATTACATCCATGGGGATTCCATGGAGAAGATGGGGCCCAACAGCTACAGGGTCAAAGATTTTACGGCGACCACCTGTGATGGTGAGAAACCGGCCTGGAGCTTCACCGGTTCCGAAGTGGAGGTGACCATTGAAGGTTACGGGAAGGTGAAACATGCCGCCTTTAGGATTCGAGATGTTCCTGTTTTTTATGTCCCTTACGCCCTTTTCCCCGCCAAGACCAAACGGCAGTCCGGTCTGCTTCTGCCGGCGGTAGGTTACTCCAGCCTGAACGGCTTTGGGTTCGAGTTGCCCATTTATTGGGCCATTTCAGAACAGGCGGATGCCACTTATTATGGGAGATACTTGAGCAAGCGGGGCTTGATGAATGGATTCGAGTTCCGCTATGTGGCACCAAAGAACTCCAAGGGGGATTTCCTCTTTGACATTCTTTCGGACAAGATAGAAGAAAAGGACTTGAGTGATCCGGATCAGGCCGAGATCAGCCCTTTTGCCCGCACCAATCAGACACGTTATTGGCTCAGGACCAAAACCGATCACCAGCTACCCGGTGGCGTTGAGGCACGTCTTGATACGGATTATGTGAGTGATCAAGATTACCTGAGAGAATTTCCCGGTCTCTTCGGTGATCAAGCAAGACCTGACCTGGCGGCGGAGTTCGGAAGGCCCCTTGAAGAAATATGGTCTCCCACGAGAAGATCGGCCTTGCGGCTGAGTCGTGACGGCAAGGGGTATAGTCTCCAGGCCCTTTCCTCTTATAACCAGAATCCGGAAAATCCTCCCATTGATACCACCCCGCAGCCCCTGGCTGCTGTTAACTACACGCTCATGCCCTGGCGGACACCCGTTCTACCCATGTTTTTTAAATTTGATACGAACTACGACTATATCTGGCGGGAGGAGGGTATTAAAGGGCATAGTCTCTCTTTAAATCCTGAACTATCCTATCCTCTCTGGTTAAGCCGCTTTCTGGCAATTGAACCGTCGGTCGGCTATTCATGGAACTCCCAATGGTTGGATGACAATCCTCAGGATATCAACCGGCAGACCAGGGAGGCATACCAAATTGGAGCCAAATTTTCCACCGTCCTGGAGAGAATCTTTCAATATGATGGGGAAAATATCAAAAGGCTGAAGCATAAATTTTTTCCGGTTCTGCGGTATGATTACCGAGTCCCTGAGAGTGATAAAAAGTTCAGCCCCTGGTTCGATCCGATAGATCTGGAAACGAAGACCAATAAGTTGTCTCTCCTTTTAGAAAATTTTCTGGATGCCCGCAGGGAGGACGAAGAGGGGAATGTCTCCTACAACCAGTGGGGAAGTCTTCGTTTCAGTCAGGGGTATGACATAAACGAGGCGAGACGGGTTGAGGACCCATCCCGTGAAAAGAAACCCTTTGATCCCCTGGTAGGGGTTCTGAATTTAAGACCCTTCTCCACACTCGATGTTCAGACGTCGGCCCGATGGGATTGGGAAAAAAGTGAGATTCCTTCAGCGAACATTTCCTTTTTATATGCCGGGGCCCGATCCGGTGGAAGAACCGACCGTTACAGGGTCGATTGGAATACCTCGAAAGGGGGCGATAAATTTCTCAATTTCGACATCGATCTCAATTTGGCCTACGGATATTCTGTAGGCGGTGGGCTTAGGAGAAATCTGGTCCTAACGCGGAACGTCTCAAGCCGTTTCTGGCTTGACTATCAGTCCCAGTGCTGGGGTACACGCCTGTCTTTGGATGAGATCGACGGAAACAAGCGTGTGTTTGTGACTTTTCGCCTTTTAAATCTAGGGGAGTTTGGTGGCGGAACAAAAATTGGAGGGGGATGATCTAAAATGATCGAAGGGTAAGAACGAACAACCCGACGGCCCAGCAATAGGGGGCGAAGTAATAGAGATTCCCTTTTCTGACCATACCCATTAGTATTTTTAAGGACAATAACCCCACAAGAATCGAAGAGACAAATCCAATCACGAGCGGCAGAATGCCGATATTGTTTAAACCCTCAACATTCAATTGAAGCACCAAGGCGCCAATAATGGCCGGGATAGAGAGAAGGAAAGAAAAACGGGCCGCTAAATCTCTCTTGATCTTAAACAGCATGCCACAGACAATGGTAGCTCCTGACCGGGAAATACCGGGGATGAGAGCGAGGCCTTGGGCCGTCCCAATGGCCAGGGCAGCCAATAGACCTACCCCCCTGCGATTGGTGTAACCTGTCGGTATTATCCTGGTGATGGCAAGGATCAATCCGGTAAAGATCAGCATAATCCCCACCCAAAAAAGGGAACCGAAAAGTTTCTCAAGGGACAACCTGAAAGAGAGACCGATCAAGGCGGTGGGGATCGTTCCGATGAGGACCCATAGAGCAAGGGAAACATGAGGGACATCATGGATCTCCTTCAAATTTCTACGACCCTTAGTAAGATCGATGACAAACTGGAAGGTTTCAACGATCATTTTTTTGAGATCGGATCGAAAATAGACACAGACGGCTACTAGTGTCCCCATGTGAAGGGAAGTGTCAAATAACAATACAGGCTCTCGTAAGCCGAAAAGGTTCTGGAACAGGACCAAGTGACCTGAGCTGCTGATAGGCAGAAACTCGGTCAATCCTTGTATGATGCCCAATAAAAGGCTCGTGATCGTGTCCATGGATTTATTAATCATCCGTGAAAATTTTGCCGGGATTTAGGATCCCTTGTGGGTCAAAGGCCTTTTTGAGACGGGCCATGAGTTGAAGGGCGGGCCGGGACACCTCCATCTCCATGTAGGAGGCCTTGGTCAACCCCACGCCATGCTCACCGGAGATGGTCCCCTCCAACTCTATGACTTTGCTGAATAACTCTCTTACCACGTCTTCTACCACCTCTGCTTCAGCAGGAATACTTTTATCAAACATAATATTGACATGGATATTTCCATCACCTGCATGTCCGAAAGCAGGAATGGGAAGATGATATTTTTGCCCCAGTTGATCCAGGGTCGAAACCAGTGTCGCCATGCAACTGCGGGGAACCACAATATCTTCGCTCACCTTGTCAGGCCTGAGTTTAAAGATTGAGTCGGATACATTTCTTCTCACATCCCAGAGCCTTTCTGCTTCTTCCTCGCCGGACGCGGCTTGGAAGTTGATGGCACCTGCCCGGAGACATATCGTTTCCACCTTCTTGGCCTCAAGCTGTGTGAGCATTTCCTCACCATCAACCTCGATGAGGAGCAGGGCGCGGGCATCAGGGGGGATTGGGATTCCTATTTCCTCCCGGACGCAATCAATGGATAAGTGATCCATGAACTCCATGGCGGTTGGGACCACCTTGTTGCGAATGATGTCCGATACCGTTTGAACGGCGAGTGGAACGGTCCGAAAAAAAGCCATCATGGTACGTTTTGTCGGGGGTTTCGGGATAAGGCGGAGCGTGACGGAAACGAGCACGGCCAGGGTTCCTTCTGAGCCTACGATGAGCCGGGTCAGGTCATAACCCACCACGCCTTTGGCCGTCTTCACTCCGGTATTAATCATTTCACCCGTAGGCAGAACAACCGTCATTCCCAGGACATAATCCCTGGTGACGCCATACTTAACGGCCCTGAGGCCACCCGCGCACTCAGCCACATTTCCTCCAATGGTGGAGATATGAATACTGGCAGGATCCGGGGGATAAAAAAGACCAAGCTTTTCTACCTGCTCCTGGAGATGGGAGGTAATGACACCCGGTTCAACCTTCGCAATAAGATTCTGCTCATCAATATCGAGGATGCGGTTCAGGCGCTCCGTTGACAGGACCAACCCCCCCCTTACCGGCAGAGCCCCGCCGCTTTTTCCACTTCCGGCCCCTCGAGGAATGACCGGAAACTTCTTTTTATTGGCTAGGAGGAGGATGTGAGAGATTTCTTCCCCACTACCCGGGAAAGCAACCGCATCCGGCATGAATGCCAGTTTGGTTGCATCACTGGCATGCGCTTCCAGATGTTCCTGCTGGGTAGTTAGATGCTGATGGCCTACGATCTGCGATATTTCTTTAAGGACCGGGTCCGGAATCATTGCTTCACTGGGGTTCTGCTTTTGAAGGCATGTTGGAGAGTCATGGCATCCATGTACTTGAGATCCCCCCCTATAGGAACACCAAGGGCTATTCGGGTCATCCGGAGGCCTTTATCGGTCAGGAGGTCGGCCAAGAAAGAGGCTGTCGCTTCCCCTTCGGTAGTGGGATTGGTTGCGAGGATGATCTCTCTGACGTCTTCTTTTTCAATACGATTAAGGAGTTCGCCTATCTTGAGATCCTCGGGTCCGATACCGTCGAGGGGAGATAGAACCCCTTGGAGCACGTGATATTTCCCCTTGAAGTTGCCGGACTCCTCAATGGCCAGCTGATCGCCGGGACCCTCAACAACACAGATGATCCCATTGGCGCGGTTTTCATTGCGACAGATAGAGCATGGATCGTCATCCGTAAAATTAAAGCATGTGGAACAAGCCTTTATCTTCTCCTTTACATCGATGAGGCTTCTCGCAAGATTTTCGGCCATTTCGCGCTCGCTTTTTAAAATATGTAAGGCGACTCTGGTAGCAGATTTTTGTCCGATCCCGGGCAATCTGGTGAATTGTTCGATAAGTTTTTCAAGCGGAAGTGGGTAGATTCCCATAGGTCCCTCGCTAGAAAAGGCCTGGAACATTGGGGAGATTGAGTCCTTGAGTCAATTTCCCCATCTCTTCGTTCATCATGTTCTTTGCCCTAGAGAGGGCATCATTGACTGCTGCCAGGATCAGGTCCTGTAGCATCTCTGCATCTTCCGGATCGATGACTTCGGTTTCTATGCTTATGGAAATAATCTCTTGACGGCCATTTGCCACGACAGAGACCATGCCCCCCCCGGCAGAGGCCTCGACTGTTTTCTCCCCCAGTTCCTCCTGCAGTTTGGCCATCTTGGCCTGGAACTGTTGCGCCTGTTTCATGAGATTCCCCATATTCGGCATCCCTTTCATAACTATTTCCTCCGTGATTTTACCTGTTTCTCCCTGTCTTTTGCCTCGGAACTGTCGAGGGAGACTTCCCCTTTTACCTCTCCCTGAAAAATTTCAAGGACTTCCTGGACATGTGATGGCAGATGGGAATCTTTGATTACCCCAGGACTGGTTTCTTCTTTTTTAGGGAGACTTGTTTTTTCAATTTTATTTTTATCTTGTTTTACAATTTTGATCTTGATATCCCGCTTAAAAAAATCTCCACAGTAACCGGCCAGTTTCTCCATTCGGTCCGATTCATCAAAAAAACCGGTTGAAAAGGGATTGCCGCCACAGGCCATTTCAAGGGTCTCATTCGTCAGGTTCAAGAAGTGCCATTCCTTGAGTACATTGGCCATGGCCCTATTTTTTGATGATAGATAATCCAGAAGATTTTCCCAGTCTCCACTAATTTTTTCATCGAGAAGGGATTCCGCCTCTTCGCTTTCTAAATGATCAGTCCCCCAATTCACGCTTGGTTCGGAAAGGTTGCCCAGGGTGGCTCGATCAGGAGAAGAGGCCGTAGAGGATAATCGCTTTTCGAGGGCCTCGATTTTCTTAATCAATTGGTCGAAGGAAAGATCATCCCCGAGGCGACATAACTTGATCATGATGGTCTCCAGGACCAGTCTGGGGTGAAAAGTGAACCTGAGGTCCTCCTCCCTCATGATCAGAAGATTCAACGACTGTTGAATCCTTTCCAGCCCTGCCATATGTGCCTGACGAGATATTTCTTCCCGATCTTTGTCGCTCATATCGAGCAGATCATCTTTAGAGGTAACGAGACTGACCATAAGATTTCTGAACTGATCCATCAGGGCCTTGTAAAATTCTTTGATGTCATACCCATAATTGTAAATTCTATCGACAATCTGCAAGCATTTTCCCGGGGAATCTTCCAATATAGCCAGGGATGTCTCAAAGAGAAGGGTTCGATCTATGATGCCCAGGATATCCGTGATGTTACCATCTTCGATCTTTGGGCCGGCAAAGGAGACCACCTGGTCTAATAAACTTTCCGCGTCACGCATGCTCCCTTCCGCCTCCCTGGCAATGAGGGCCATTCCCGATTGGCTCATCTCAATACCTTCTTCCCCGGTTATTTTTTCAAGCTGTTTGACGAGGAGGCCCAAGGGAATCCTTTTAAAATCAAATTTTTGACACCTGGAAAGAATTGTGACGGGCACCTTATGGGGATCGGTAGTAGCGAATATGAATTTGACATGTGGAGGCGGTTCCTCAAGCGTTTTGAGGAGTGCATTGAAAGCGGGAAGGGTGAGCATATGGACTTCGTCAATGATATACACCCGGAACCTGCTGGATGAGGGCATATACTTGATATTTTCCCTCAGATCTCTTATTTCATCAATGCCCCGATTAGATGCCCCGTCAATCTCCTGGACATCTACCGAGGCACCGGTTGTTATTTCTGTACAAGAGTGGCACTTGTTGCAGGGGAGACCGGGCTCCCCCTCCTCACAGTTAATTGCCTTCGCAAGGATTCGGGCCACAGAGGTTTTTCCCACACCTCGTGCACCGCTAAAGAGATAGGCATGTGCCAGCCTGTCCCCTTTGATGGCATTTTGCAAAGTTTGGGTGATGTGTTCCTGACCTACAACGTCCTCAAAAATTTGGGGCCGCCATTTCCTTGCTAAAACTTCATAAACCATAAAAGACCTTTGCTCAGTTTGGGTGAAAAAGCCCCGACCTTTGGCCGAGATTCTTCACCTGGACAATTCCCGATTAGGGTTACCTTATTTTTAGGATCCCACCACCCAACCAAATAGCTTCCAAAGAATTTTCCGGATTTAAGAAGGCCGCTGTCAGGCTTATACGTGCTTTCCAGCTGAATAGCAGGCCTTTTCCTTCCCGAATAGCAAGATCTTCGATTGGTCGGTGTTCTTCAACCGACATCGGGCCTCAGGAAAATGGCGTTAAAAATGGTAAGGTCTCGCCAAATTTTGTGATGTAAAATTTGGCGGAGAGAGAGGGATTCGAACCCTCGGTACCACGGTTAGCAGTACACGCGATTTCCAGTCGCGCTCCTTCAGCCAGCTCGGACATCTCTCCGGGATTAGTAAAAAGTCGATCTTCCCGACCGTTAGTCGGGGTTCTTCACAGCAGCTGCGCGTTTAATGCCCGTTAGGCGGGATGTCGCAATCCCAACTTGTATATTCTATAAACGCGGTACTGCACAATCCAGAGCACTATTACCAGCTAAAAAGTATGGCGGATCCGCCAATTTGTAAAACAAATTGGCGAGATCTCGCCAAATTTTGCTGCGCAAAATTTGGCGGAGAGGGTGGGATTCGAACCCACGTGCCCCGCTATTAACAGGACAAATCGATTTCGAGTCGACCCCGTTACGACCACTTCGGTACCTCTCCATTTCTTCCAAACTAAAATGATTATCTGAAAAGAGCCGGGTGTCAGATCAGACCGCTTGAATTTGATTCCTTCTGGGATCGGAAACTCGGTTTTTTTCTCTACGATCACGGAAAAAGTTCTGTAGTAAGTCACTGCACTCTTTTTCCATAATCCCTGAAATGACCTCTATCCTATGATTGAAGTGCCTATCTGCAGGGAGATCATAGAGTGAACCGGCAGCTCCCGATTTAGGATCAAAGGCACCAAAAACTAATTGGGATATCCGGGCATGAAAGGCCGCCCCCATGCACATGATGCAAGGTTCAAGGGTAACCACGAGGGTACACCCTGTCAAACGATAGTTTTTATAAAATTCACCAGCGTTCCTTAAAGCCAGAATTTCTGCATGAGCGGTCGGGTCATGGTGTGATATGGGCAGATTATGGGCTTTTGCTAAAATCCTGCCATCCGAATTCGTCAGCAGGGCACCAACCGGGACCTCTCCTTTGGCAAAGCCCTTTTCGGCCTCCCTGAGGGCATGTCTCATTAATGGATAAAAATCAATTGCCATTTTTTGTTTTTCTATCATTTCCATGACTTTCCGTCAACCGCATAGTGATTGCCGGAATCTTGCAAGCACCAAATTTACATGAAGAATTCGGGTTTCGTGGCCGGGGTTTTTCACGGATTTTTTCTCCCCGGCTTGTATTATGGATTATTTGTAAAAGAGTTAAAACGCATGGGCTCAAGTGGTGACGCCTTGGTTTTAGATTAATTATAAGGTTAATACAGCGCAATTTCAGCGGATTTGATCTTTGTCTTTTCGAAAAAACATGATATGGTATAAATATTGCGTTTAGGCCTTCACTCAAAGGAGAAATTGGATGGACTGGGTTGCGGTGGGTGATGATAAGCAGATATGGAGAATGATTGAGCATGTGGCTAATTATCAAACACCCATTAAAGTCACAATTCCTGGGAATGAGACCTCCTTTACCTCAAAATTGTTGAAAGTCAACTATGGATCGATTGCTTCTGGGAAGGCCAAGGGACAGGAGTTCATTATTGAAAAAATGGTCCCGGAAAAAGGGAATGCTCTTATCCAGTCCTCCACCGAGGTGACATTAGAGTTCCCAATCAATGACAAGATTTGCCGTTGTACTTCAAAATATACGGGCTTGGACGAACTAGATCCTAAAGCCGGTCTTATCTTGAGCTTCCCAAAATCTGTAAAGATCAAAGATAGACGCAGAGAGAAAAGGTTTGCGTACGAACTCCCGGAAATGGTTTCTGTGGAGTTTAAGATAGAAAAAGGGACGGGGAAGCCAAGATCCTATGAACTAAATGTGTATGATTGTTCAAAGCACGGCCTTGGTCTCCTGATCACTGATAAGGACATTGAACTACTCAATATTTTAGAAATGGGTGACGAAATTAAGGAAATCACGTTTTATGCTACAGCCGCCATCATCAAGGTGCAAGGAACGGTGAGGCATAAGTCAAAAATACGAGAAGGGAAATACGAAGGTTGTTACATCCTCGGAATTGAATCCCCTGATATCATAGAAGGTTGGAAGTCCTTATAAGGGACTGGAGAAGGACCACGGGGACGAGAATGATCGTGCCCCTACAAGACCCAATGAGACTCCCACGCTTTCCAGATTAAGGCTGGAGAGGGAAGAGATCTAAATAAATATCATGGGACCCGGATCGACGGGCTGAAAAGGATATTTCACGAACTTTGGGGCTTCGCCCCAATTGGAATACTGGAATACTGGGTTTCGGTCTCTGGCTTATTGAGCCTACGGTTCGAAGAAGTCATTGTGAGAATGGATTGTTGCGAAAATCATTTAACAAAACATGGAATAGATGAGAAGTTTCCTACTAAACAAGCTCATCAAAGACGTTTTTACATTATTCCATTATTCCACCATTCCATTATTCCATGGACAGGGCGACAACTCAAAACCCGTATAAATAGATAAAACTCAAATAGGTTATAGAAAATCCGAGACGTCAATTAGATATGGTCCAACCCTTTGATTATGATATCAGTGAGCAAGAGATAAGACGAGAGAAGGAAAAGGCCCGCCGTTTGCGGCAATCAAGCTGGTGGATGAGAAAAATCCAGAAGGGACTCTGTTATTATTGTCAGGGAAACGTGGGCAGGACCAATTTGACGATGGATCATGTCGTTCCCCTTAGCCGCGGAGGAAAAAGCCGAAAAGGAAATCTTGTTCCCGCCTGCAAAGCCTGCAACAGCAAGAAAAAGTACTTGTTGCCCATTGAATGGGAGGATTTTTTAAAATCCTTATCAGAAGGGATGCAGATTCTATAGTTTCCCTTCGGTTCGACTCACCTTTACCGGCGTACCGATCATTTCTCCAGAACCCAGTCCTGCATATTCAGAAGCTCGGCCCAGGTTAACGGCTATTTCCAGCCAATCAGAACTGTTAATCAGGGCGAGAGGTTGGCCCTCTTTTGCATCTGAGTAAACATGACTGAGTTTTGTAATAGTCAAGTTTCCCAACTCAACGACCAGCGGGCCCTTTTTTTGGAAGTGCCCCAATTTTTTAGCAGATACATTTGTAATGAGATTGCCAAAGTTATCTACACGTGTGATCTGGCCGTATAAAATCCCATCTTTCTCATAAGGCTCTGGAAATTCTAACGTTATAGGATCACCTAAAGGAGGCCCCATTTCCTCCAGGGCAACACCGAGGGAAAGGTGTGCAGCGACAGGGGAAAAGATCTCCCTTCCATGAAAAGTCCAGCTCACTTTTGAGAGGAAAAACCGGTTTTCAGTTAAATGAATAGCCTTTGTATGTTTAAAGCTTTTAATCAATGGCCAAAAGATTCCATTATCAGGTCCCACAAATAAATGGTTTCCCGCTTCCAGACTCATGAGTCGCCTGGTCCCGCCGACGCCGGGATCCACGACCACCACATGAACGGTTCCTTTTGGAAAGTACCTGAATGTCTCACGGATCATTCCTGCTGCCTGAAGAATGGAGCCGGCCTTGACCTGGTGGCTTACGTCAACCAAATGGGCATCCGGGTTTATGGATAGGATCACGCCTTTCATCATGGCTACATAGGGATCCCTCAATCCGAAATCGGTGAGCAGGGTAATGATTCCTGAAGGTTTCATGGTCAGTTCTCCCAAAGACAGGGTTTTAGATCTATAATCAGTAGGCGGACACCGAAAGCGGGTCAAAGGGCACCAGTGAATCAGAGATGCATTTTTTGCCTTGTGCCTCGAGCCTTACGCCTGCCGGTTGTAAGGAACAATTTTCACAACCGGCCTGCCTTTTATTTATGTCACCAAGCTTAGGGAAGAATGTCAAGGCCAATAATCAAACCGAAAAGGGGGCACAAAGGAAGCCCCGCTCAGTAGGACTGGGAGGCTTCACTCCAAGAAAGAATGCTTGCTTGTGCCAAACAAATATTTTAAAAAATACTCTACATGAGCGAAGGTTGAGGATGCTTTTTGTCAGATCCAGCATCAACGGGGAGATCCAAAGCGTCCAAGGACGAAGTGACCATTTCAGGGTCTTTCTGGAAAGGTTATCCTTAAGAAGGTTGAGATTGTAACGGTAAATAGGGAGGCTTGAGGTGACCATCAAAACCAGTTGGCTTGGGAATCAGGAATACAATGCAGGATTTTGACGACAGGCTTAGACTCGCAAGGGAAAGTGCTTGGCGGGAATTTGGAAAGCATATCACCTTTTACCTCCCGGGAGGGTTTACATATGATGGTCTTAAAGGCAAATACCCGGCAATCTCGATCACCGGGAGTCAGTGCGCGCTTCAGTGTGACCATTGTCAGGGCAAGATATTGGATGGGATGATTCCCGCCAGCACTCCCATTCCTCTGATAGAAAAATGTCGTCGTCTCGCAGCTAATGGGGCGCAGGGTGTTCTTATCAGCGGTGGTTGTGATGAAAAAGGACGGCTGCCATGGGATGAGGTGATATCGGCCATTGGAGAAGTGAAAAAACAGACGGATCTGTATGTCTCCATTCATTGCGGGCTTATTGATTTCAAAACAGCCCAGCGCCTTAAAGAGGCGGGTGTTGATGAGGCCCTTATCGATGTCATTGGAGATGATCAGACCTACCAGGACATTTATCATTTGGGGTTTGGAGTCACACGGATTGAGCAATCGCTAGAATCGCTTCAAAAGGCGGGTTTGCCGGTTGTTCCCCACATCGTCTGCGGGCTCCATTATGGGAAAATGAGAGGTGAGAAGAAGGCTGTGGAAATCATTTCTCGCTTCGAGGTACGGCAGGTCGTCATCGTTTCTTTGATGGGGATTCCGGAAACCCCGCTTTGGGACACGCCACCCCCCAGGGCGGAGGAAGTCGCCGATATCATAGCAGAGACCCGTTTCAAAGTGCCGGGGGTGCCTATTAGCCTGGGATGTGCGCGACAACGGGGAGATGTCTCTTTGGAGATCCTGGCGATTGATGCGGGAGTCAATCGAATGGCCTTGCCCTCGGAAGAGGCCATCGAACATGCCAGGAACTATGGTCTGGAGATAAGATATCAGAGGACCTGTTGCTCAGTATCGCGGGATTTTTCCTTAGGGGATTGGTAAAGGGCGCCTCGCATGAGGAGGGAAGGGGTCTTGATTATTGGCAATGATTGTGGTATCCAATGCCACAATTATCGGCGAATGAGTCCTCAATTTAATAATAAAATTGTTAACATTGATGGGATAAAGCACAAGAGTCCCTCCCTTCGGGGGGACTGAAGGCCTATAGCTCCCGGTGGTGGGTATTCACTCAATCGGGGTATCGATAACTTTAAGGAAAGGAGATTGGTAATGACTGCAAAATTGATCAAGGGGACTGAAATTAGAGAAGAGATCCTTCAAGAAATTGAGAATGAGGTGAAGAAAATAAAAGAAGAACATGGAACCGTTCCAGGCTTGGTGACCATCCTCGTGGGTGAAAATCCAGCGTCTATTTCCTACGTTACACTTAAAATCAAGACCGCCGATCGCCTCGGATTCAAAGAGGTCCAGGATAACCAACCAGACAGCATTACAACAGAAGACCTGTTGACCCTAATTGACAAATACAACAAAAATGATTCCATCAATGGTATTTTGGTGCAATTGCCCCTTCCGAAACAGGTGGATGAAAAGAAGGTCCTCAATGCTATTGATCCAGATAAAGATGTGGACGGGTTTCATCCTGTTAATGTAGGGCGCCTGATGATCGGTGGGAGCGAGGTGAAATTTCCACCCTGCACCCCGGCAGGGATCCAGGAGATGATTGTGCGTGCCGGTGTCGAGACCAGCGGTGCGGAGGTTGTGGTCGTTGGCCGCTCAAACATCGTAGGGAAACCGATCGCAAATATGATGCTACAGAAAGGTCCAGGCGCAAATTCAACGGTAACCGTAGTACACACGCGGACAAAGGATATGGCCGATCACTGTAAGCGTGCCGATATTCTAATTGTGGCCGCCGGCGTACCCGGGTTGGTTAAACCGGAATGGATCAAACCTGGTGCGTGCGTTATTGATGTGGGTGTCAACAGGGTGGGTGAAAAAATCAGTGAAAAAACAGGCAAGAAGATTGCAATTCTAAAGGGTGATGTGGATTTTGACGAAGCCAAGGAGATTGCCGGATGGATTACCCCGGTGCCTGGGGGTGTGGGTCCCATGACGATCACCATGCTTATGAAAAACACTCTTAAATCCTTTAAATCTAGTCTGGGAATTGCCTGATATTATCCACTGCAGGGACCTCTAAGCAAGGTAAACCACTGCACTTCTCTGTCCGTTCCCCGACGTGTCGGGGAACGGACAAACCGATAATCGTTTCCCGTCCCATTTGTAATTCCATTACTCTGCCCAATAGCCAATGAGCGCCCTTAAGAGGCCTTTCAGTCGGCCTGAGCCCCAAATCTATAGGTTATGTCCGGCTAAATAAGCTCTTTGAAAGGGTGGATTTTAAGCCCCGATCGTTATATTCTATTAATGCGAGTTTGAATCCTTTTGATGATACAGGTTTTTTTAGGGAAAGGAGAAGGGAGGTAGGAACCGGTCATGAACATTCCTTTCATTTTGGAGAAGGCTTTGAACCTTTACGCGGAAAAGGAAGCGGTGGTTTGTAGCCAAAAAAGATTCACCTACCGACAATTTGCTGATCGGACCTTTCGCCTTGCTCATTATTTAAAGACCATGGGAATCGGCAAAGGAGACTGTGTGGCCATTCTTCACCAAAACAGTCACCGATTTCTCGAGGCCTACTTTGCCGTCGCTCAATTAGGCGCTATCCTCAACCCTCTCAACATCAGGCTTTCACCAGGGGAACTCTCTTTTATCCTAAAAGATTCCGGCGCCGTTCTTTTAATTGCCTCACGACGTTACGGCGAACAGGTGGCCGAAATAAAGGAAATGGAAACCGGGCTGCGTCAGATCATTTGGACCGGTCAGGGAGAGACCCCTGCCATTTCTTCATCCGTTGATTATGAGGACATGTTGAAAAGGGCTTCGGATAGCCCCCTTCCCGTTCCGTCGATCTCTGATGGAGATATTGCCCATCTATATTACACAAGTGGAACAACGGGTCGCCCCAAAGGCGTCATCCTTTCTCATAAAAATGTTTGCACCCATGCGCTTGCAGCAATAGCCGAATTAAGACTGTGCGACCGTGACAACTGGATCCATGCGGCGCCCCTTTTTCACTTGGCCGATGCCTGGGCTACTTTTGCCATCACATGGGTGGGAGGCAAGCACGTGGTTGTTGAAGATTTCGAACCCTCTTTTGTTCTTTCCACACTACATGAGGAAAGGATTACGATCACCAATATGATCCCGACGATGTTGAATATGCTTGTCAACACCCCAGAGGTGGACAGTTATGATTTTTCAAGCCTCCGGGCCATATTGAGTGGGGGCGCCCCCATTGCATCGGAAGTCGTCAAAAGGATCATGGAGACTTTCAAATGCGACTACATCCAGACCTATGGGATGACCGAAACCAGTCCTTACTTGACCCTGTCCATCCTGAAAGAAAACCTTATCCATCTTTCGCCGGAAGAACAATTTCAGTACAAGGCCCGGACGGGCAGGCCCTTTATAGGAGTCCTTCTCAAGGTGGTCAGGGAAGACGGCAGTGAGGTTTTTCCCAATGATGAGGAGGTGGGCGAGATCATCGTCAAGGGGGATATCGTAACAGAGGGATACTTGAACCGGCCGGAAGAAACAGCGGCGTCCTTAAAGGATGGTTGGCTTTTTACGGGTGATATGGCAACCCTGGATAAGGAAGGTTATGTAAACATTGTAGACCGTAAAAAGGATGTCATTATCACCGGTGGAGAAAATGTATATTCGGTAGAAATTGAAAATGCCCTTTATACACACCCATCTGTCTTAGAAGGGGCTGCTATTGGTATCCCGGACTCCAAATGGGGCGAGGCGGTCAAGGCGGTGGTCGTCCTGAAGCCGGGGCATCAGGCAACGGAGGAGGAGATCATTCAACATTGTAAGGAACAGATTGCACGTTATAAGGCGCCAAAATCTGTTGATTTTGTCCCGGAATTGCCCAAAACCGGTTCCGGAAAGATCTACAAGAAAGGACTAAAAGCGAGATATCGCTGAAAAACCCTCATTCCGTCGATGATGTCGTGACCTCGTCTAATTTGTTAATCAGGAGCCTTAAATATTTTGCAAATTCATCCGCATCCTGAAATCTATTTTCCGGGTTTTTTGTTAGGGCCTTATCGATGATTTGTTCGCAAGGCTTGGGAACATTGGGGTTTATTGAACGTGGAGAGGGATGTTTGCCTTGGGTGATTTGATAAAATAGATTCGTGAGGGTCTTGCCATGAAACGGTAACTGTCCGGTGAGTAATTCATAAAAGACAACCCCGAGGGAGAAGATATCGGAACGGCCGTCGATCTTCTGCCCGTTGATCTGTTCAGGTGACATATAATTTGGCGTTCCCAGGATAATCCCGCTTTTGGTTTCAGAGGAGGATACGGCTTTTGCAATGCCGAAATCCGTGACTTTGATTTTTCCATCTTTTAAAAGCATGATATTGGCGGGTTTAATATCCCGGTGGATGACACCATTACTGTGTGCGTAATTCAAGGCAGAGGCTGTTTCTCCGACTATAAATAAGATCTTACGCAATGGAAGGAGATTGCCCTTTCGGCAGTATTTCTGTAAATTTTCTCCTTCCAAGAACTCCATGGCCATGTAGGTGAGATCATAATCTTCCCCAACATCATAAATGGAGACGACTGACCGGTGGGATAGTTTCCCTGCGATTTCCGCTTCCCGGAGAAACCGCCCTTTTACATCTGCAAGTTTTTCTTCTTCAAATTCATCGGCAAAACGAATGGTCTTGATAGCCAGGAGCCTGTTGATCCTGGGGTCTTTTGCCTTATAAACGATACCCATGGCACCTTGGCCCAATTCATCTATGATTTCGTATCGCCCGACGGTCGGTTTGACTCCGAGGTCATCTGATACGACTATCTTTCCAGCCTGTTTCTTCCCATCCTGACCGGCCATGCTTAAGGGGCCTATCAGTTTTCGTAATTTGGGTATTCGTTCATTCAGTTTTCTAAATGTATTGTCCAGTTGAAGGATATATTCATAGACGGAGACGGCCTTGTTGATCATCCGTTTTCGCTCATAATCAAGACCGAGATTATAAATGACGTCCTTCATGGCGTCATCCAGAGGACATTTTCGAAATTTTTCAAAAGCCAGATCGAGCAATCCTTGGCTCTGGAGGCTCAGTCCGAGCATTCTGTTGGTTTCTATGCTCTCTTTGGAGGTCAGGCCCAGGGTTTGTTGTCTGATAATAAAGTCTTTTACTGAAAGCACGGCATAAACCGTGACTAAAGCGAGACTGATATAAATGGCTTTAAACCATAAATCCATGCCTATGAAGAAAACAATACCTATAAAGACGGCCAGAAAGATCAACCCCATCGTCATGCCGACACGGTTTATGAAACTTAGGTGGGGTATCGCAAAAGATGCGAAGAAGGTCAACAGCAGCAAGAACAGAACCTCTAAATAGATCATAAATCCGGGACGTTGAAGGTATCTTCCACTCATCAGGTTTTCTATAATATTGGCCATCAATTCTACCCGCGGCATTTGAGTGTCCACGGGGGTGTTGACGGCAGAGGTCCCGTCCGCCGTATAGCCGATTAGAACGATTTTATCTTCAAAAACCGCAGGGACCTTTTTGACTTTTAGGATGTCGGAGAAAGAATAATAGGGAAAAGAACGCCTTCCCCCTATAAATTTAACGAAAATCTCTCCCTTGAAGGCGGGGATAACGGAATCCGTCAGTCGAATCCCCTCACCTTGGATAAGGATCTCTTCAGGCTGTTTATTTAAATAATCTAGGGTTAAGCGAAGTGGCATGGATGGCACCAAATGCCCCCTATAATTAATAAAAAGGAGATGGACTTGTCCCTTCATCAATTCAACCGGGGATAGATTGGTATGCCCCAAACCATGACTATTTTCAAAGAGTTCAGGAAAAGGCGTGGTTAATTGGTTAACGGGAGGAAATGAATCTATATTTACCTTCATTTTTGGTAATTTTTTTTGCATGAATGAGTCTTCAGACAGTACGAGTTCGGTGTCATATTTTCCAAAACTCCCAGATACGGGCATAATGATATTCCCGGAAGCTTTAACCGTCTGGGAAAGAATACTATCATTGTCTAGTCTTTTTTCGACTTCTTTCAAAGCATTAAGGATCCATACATCTTGCTGAGGACCATTTTGACGATTCAGGACGCTCTGATAGAGCTCTTGGACCTCCTTGAGACCTTGACTGGGTTTTCTGGCACTGAAAAGAAGATCCAGGCCGATTATTTTTGCTCCGTTGTTTTTTAAGATGGAGATCATTTCCGCGATGAGATGCCTCGGCCAAGGCCATGGACCCAACTGCTCCAGACTTTTTTTATCTATATTAACAATGGCTATTTTCTGCCGGCCTCGGTTTTGGGGCAGATCCAAACGCATCTCGATGCCGTAGATGATCCTTTCGAGGGACTCAAAAACATGAAATGAGCTAAAGGAGAGGAAGATAAAAATGCAGGCCACGAGGGCCCCTATGAGGATGTCGGTTCGATGAAAGAAGGTTTTTTTCATTCTATTCTATGGCTTATGGCAGACAAATTGTCTCGATCCAAGTATTCTCAGACAACCATAGCCTCACATGGCATTAAACAGATCGAATACCCCATCTTTGAATCGCTGAAGAACCCCGACCACAAGGTTAGGGTTCTTCACGTAGTGGAATAACATGAGTCACAATATAGGCTATGGTTAATATATTAAATCTAAGGCAAGAAGTCAAAATAATACCTTATCATCATAATTCATAACCATTGGTTTTCTTTAATAGATAGCTTTCTAAATTTGGAAATGATACCCCTCGGAGGGTCTTGAAAAATATATTTTGAAAAAGGCTCAATAAATCTAAAATGATTATGACTTGATAAACATTCAAAAATGATTTAAGTGGGTATGCACTTTACTCAACCAGCTACTACATATTGTGTGAACTGTTTGCCTTGTCTTTGTGCCCATTTCGGCATGTCGTGGGGTTACAGTCCACACACTAACGGCTTATTCCTGGGTGGAAACACTCATAACCTATTGATTCAAATGGCAAAGGTGGTTAACGCGGCAAATTGTGACTTGTAGAAACCAAGGCCAGTCGCAAAAAGCATGAAGAGATCATGCATAGAAACTGGGATTCACCAGGGCCGCGTCTTGTGGTCGGTTGAGTAAAGTGCATACCCACTATGATTTATTTCACTTGAAAAAATGGCCTCAGCATACTAAAATTATATATTTTAAGTAAAGCCATTCAGTTTTCAGGAAAAGGGCCGTCAAAAGCTATGACGAAAACAAGTCAAAAGAAAAATAGCGGGAAAAAAGTACGGAAAATTAATAGAGTACCGCTTAAAAATGAGATCGCCACCCGGCGAAAACTTGGGGAATTATTGATAGAAACCGGCCTCTTATCCCCAGGAAAGTTGAAAGAGGCCCTAGAAGTACAGAAAGAATCCGATAAAAGGCTTGGTCAAATACTGATAGATATGAAACTTATATCGGAAGAGGAAATCGCCTTTGCCGTGGCCATGCAACTCAAGATTCCCTACGTGGATCTCAGCAATTATGAGATACCTGAAAAGATCAAGGAATCAATACCCGAAGAAGTAGCCCGTAAGTTCGTCTGCGTCCCGATAGGATTAAACCATAATATCCTTGACGTGGTCATGGCCGATCCCCTCGACTTGAATATGATGAAGGA
>JAQYVK010000343.1 GCA_030145585.1 Desulfatiglandales bacterium
GTAATCCTCAAAATATTTACATATATTCCTCCGGTTACGATCCTGCGCCGTCCTTGACCTCGAGCCATTTTTCTATTTTTGAGATAGCTTCTAGTAATCTTGATAATCGTATTGTTTTCAGACCCCTTCGAGGGGTCTTCCTGAGGTCTCCCGCTCTGCGGGAGGAGACTCACTCGGCCTTATCAGGATGCCCAGCCCGGGAACGCGCGGAGGCTCCACTATTTATCTTGAAAATCCCGGCCTGTCAAATCTTTGGCCCGACTCTGGTCACCAAATAAAAGAACGGTTTACGGTTTAAGGTGTACTGTTTACGGTTAAAAAATCCTTCAATCCGGTATATGGTGAACCGTACGCCATTTAGAGGGTTGCCTTATACCTCACACCTTATACCTAATACCTTTTACTTATTTGGTGGTGGATATGGCCGGACGCCGGGAGAGGAAATGGATCAAGGGGAAATTCGTCCACAGATTAGGTTTTAAAACTGCTTGACAATTGAAATCTTCAATGATAGCTATTAGCATTTTGCCTTGATATCTCCTTGTTCCGTTTGATCAAGGAAAGATGGATTTGGAAACTAAACGGGACCAAAAGTTTTCCGTGGTGGAAAAGAGCCCGAGAGGAGAAAGAAAAATGAAGCATTATGAAACGATATTTATTATCAACCCAAATTTAGGCGATGAGGAATACGGAGAAGTCCTGTCAAAATTTCGCGACTTGATTGACAAGTCGAAAGGCGTTATTGTCAAGGTCGATGAATGGGGCAAACAGAAATTAGCCTATAGATTGAAGAAATTTGACAGCGGTGTCTATGTGCTTGTTGACTATTGCGGCGATCCGGGGTTGATCGTTGAGTTGGATAGAAATCTAAAACTGGATGAAAGGATCCTTAAATACCAGACCGTTAAATTGGCGGACAAAGCAGATCCGGAGGCATTGGTCCGAGAGGAACTGGAGGCCAGTGAAAAGCGTCCCAAAAAAGCAGCTGGAGTAACCTCAAGCGGAGAAGTAGGCGCTACCGCAGGAAGGGAAAGGTCTGCTGAAGCAGATAGGTCTGCTAAAGCAGAAAGGTCTGATAAAGCAGATAGTTTTGCTAAAGCCGATGAAAAGTCTGCTAAAGTAGGTGAGGATTCTGCTGAAGCAGATAAGTCTGATAAAGCAGGCAGGGTGCCAGCTGATGCTAGCCAAGTACAAGAAGAAAAGACCAAGGAAGAGGGTTCTGCTGAAACAGATAGTTCTGCTAAAGCAGATGAGTCTGCTAAAGCAGATGAGTCTACAGAAGCCGCTGAAAAGTCTGTAAAAACAGATGAAGGTTCTCCTGAAGCAGATAAGCCTGATAAAGCAGGCAAGGTGCCAGCTGATGCAGGCCAAGTACAAGAAGAAAAGTCCAAGGAAGAGGGTTCTGCTGAAGCAAATGAGTCTGCTGAAGCAGATAAGTCTGCTAAAGCAGATGAGTCTACAGAAGCCGATGAAAAGTTTGTAAAAACAGATGAAGGTTCTCCTGAAGCAAATGAGTCTGTTGAAGCAGATAAGTCCGCTAAAGCAGATGAGTCTACAGAAGCCGATGAAAAGTCTGTAAAAATAGATGAAGGTTCTCCTGAAGCAGATAAGTCTGCTAAAGTAGATGAGGTCCCCCAAGAAGAGACAGACGTCCAAAAAGAGGGCGAGAAAAAAAGCTAGAGGTGAAATATGGCTTTCCAAGGACAAAGAAATAAGCGCAGAATGACTTATCACAGAAGAAAGATCTGTAGGTATTGCGCCGATAGCAATCTTAAGATTGAATACAAGGATTCCCGATTACTCAAACTATTTATAACGGAACGTGGAAAAATTATCCCTAGAAGGATCTCGGGCAATTGCGCCAGACATCAAAGGATACTAACGGTTGCTATTAAAAGGGCGAGGAACATAGCCTTATTACCATATACCACCGCCATTATTCGTAAATAAGTCGAGGGTGCTCAGAATGCTCCCGATTCAAGTCCCTAATCTTTTTAGAAGCTTGCCGGTCTATTAATTCCATGAGAGTTGCTGATGTTTTAGGGTGTGCCTGTTCGGCCATTGTTCTTCTTTTAGCCTCGGCCCTGATCCCTTTGGTAGGGCCGGTCTTTAGTTTGTTGACCCCACTGCCATTCCTCTACTATGCCACAAAATTGGGCCTTTATCAGGGCGCAAAAGTTGTCTTTGTCACGATTCTGGCTGTCGGAGTTATCGCGAATCTGGCGGGATATCCGCAAATTATATTTCTTTGCCTCGAATTCAGCCTTCTTGGCCTTATCATTTCAGAAACCTTTAGAAGAGAGTATACAATAGGGTTCACCATATTCTGGGGAACCGCATTTATGCTTATCATTGGCGCCATCATCCTCGGACTCATCGGCCTGACCAGGAATATGGGGCCCCTGGCCTTGATCCTTAGTTATTTTCAGAGTAACATGAATGAAACGATACAGACTTACGAAGATATGGGGTGGGATCAGGAAAAGACCCTTCAATTTAAAGAATATTTGAAAATATTGATTGATGTCGTAAAAAGGGTATATCCAGCCCTCATGATTGTCGGTACCGGATTTGTCGTTTGGATTAATATTGTCATTAGCCGGCCCCTGTTCCGGCTGATGAATCTCAAATACCCGGCATTCGGTCCCATGGATAAGTGGCATGCTCCTGATCTTATGGTTTGGGGTGTTATCGCGTCTGGTTTTACTTTATTTTTGTCAATACCTGGTGTAAAGTTGATAGCAATCAATGGCCTTATTGTGATGTTGACCATTTATGTCTTTCATGGTCTCTCTATTCTTTTATTTTTTCTTAACAAATACCGTGTTCCCTCTTGGCTCAGATTCGGGATATACTTTTTGATTTTTTTCCAACAGATTTTTTTAGTTGTATTGGCTCTGGCGGGGCTCTTCGACCAATGGGTTGATTTTCGAAAACTTCACCCCAAAAAATCCGAAGCTTAGGGGGAGAACCGCGCTATTTCAAAATCATTTTTATTTTAGACGTCAAGTTGAGGAGGAAATATTCATGAAAATCATCTTAAGACAAGATATGGACGCCTTAGGTCTTGAGGGAGATACTGTTGAAGTTGCCAATGGTTACGCCCGTAATTACCTCATTCCGAAAGGCATTGCCCTTGAGGCAAACATACAAAATGTGAAACTGTTTGAGACCCAGAGGAAGAAAATTGATATAAAGAGGGTAAAGGCAAAAGAGGAGGCCGAAAAGATAAAGGAAAAACTGGCGGATGTTATGATCACCATTTCCCAAAAAGCAGGGGATGAGGACAAGCTATACGGCTCGGTGACCAATATGGATATTGCCGCCCACCTAGAAAAGCAGGGCATTCTCATAGATCGAAAAAAAATCTCTATGGACAAACCGATAAAAACTCTTGGCGAGTTTGAAGTCTCGATAAGACTTTACCCGGAGGTGACGGGGTCCATCAAGGTAGCGGTCGTCCCTGAAAAATAGGGGAGGTGGAGGGTGGATGTCCACAATAGCCCCGTAACGTTTCACCCTAATTGAGCGTAAACAAAATGGAGAACTATAGTAAAAAATCTTAAACACTGGGTCGTTCACGAAATTATTAGATTTATTATAACTGTTCTATCCATGAAATATGAGATTTTAAGAATTCACTCCAATTTTGTTTACCCTCCGGGAAAGCGGCTGTTCTTACGAACAGCAGGATACACCCATCTCCGGCGTTGCCAAGGACTCACAGTAGGCGGCTGCTGCGAGCAGCAGCATACGGCATTCGTCCTTGGACGCCTTGGATCTGGGGCATCCTCGACTTTCGCTCAATTAAGGTTTCACGTCGCACCCGAATATTGGGTTAGACAGGAGATAGGATTCACATGCCTCAGTTGAAAGAAAAAAACATGACCCCATCGATCAAGGTCCCACCGCACAACAACGAGGCGGAGCAGGCCGTGTTAGCGGGTATCCTGATCAACAACGATGCCATCAACCAGGTCATGGACGTCCTTTCAGGAGGGGATTTCTATAGGGCGGCCCATAATCATTTATTTGAGGGGATGGTTGATTTATATAGCAACAATGAGCCCATCGATCTTATCACCCTGTCTCAACAGCTAAAAGAGAAAAAACTTCTGGAAAAAGCAGGTGGAGACGATTACCTTGCCTCCTTGGTGGAGGTTGTATCCACTTCAGCAGGGATCCTTTATCATGCTAAAATCATAAGAAATTTGTCGGTCCGTAGGAGGTTGATCAACCAATGCTCCATCATCTCCGAATCCTGCTTCCAGGATTGGCAGCAGACAGATGAACTCCTTGAAATGGCGGAACAGTCCATTTTTGACATTGCGGAGGAGAAGGCGGGAGAGGGGTTTTCAAACCTTCATGACGTGGTCAAGGATAGCTTTAAAAGGCTTGAAAGTGTTGCGGAGCATGAAGGGTTTGTCACCGGTGTTCCCACGGATTTTGATGACTTCGACCGTTTGACCGCGGGGTTGCAGCCCACTGATTTAATTATTCTTGCCGGCAGGCCCAGTATGGGAAAAACCGCCCTGGCCTTAAATATCGGTTACAATGCCGCAAAGAGGACGAAAAAAGGGGTGGCTCTCTTTTCTTTAGAAATGTCCAAACTGGCTCTGGGTCTCCGTTTGCTCGGATTCCACGCCGGAATAAATGCCACTAACTTAAGGACCGGTTTTTTGAAGGATACGGATTGGATGAAGCTGACCGAGTCAGCCAATGCCTTATCAGAGATTCCCATTTTCATTGACGACACATCGGGGGTGAGCGTCCTTGAAATGAAGGCGAAATGTCGGAGGTTAAAGAAGAAACAGGATATCTGCCTGATTATTCTTGACTATCTTCAGTTAATTCAAGGCAGAAACTCCGCCGAGTCGCGTCAACAGGAGATATCAGAGGTATCCAGGTCACTAAAGGCCCTGGCCAAGGATCTCAACGTCCCCGTTATGGCCCTTTCCCAATTAAACAGGAAGGTCGAAGACCGCCCCAACAAAAAGCCGCAATTGTCAGATCTAAGGGAAAGTGGGGCCATTGAGCAGGATGCTGATGTCATAGCCTTTATTTACAGAGACGAGATGTATAACCCCACCACTGAAGACAACGAGAATATCGCTGAGATCATTTTGGCCAAGCAGCGGAACGGGCCGACCGGCTATTTTAAATTGACCTTTCAAAAGGAATACACCCGGTTTAGAAATCATACTGAAGAGGAGTATTAGTATCTTAGTTATATTTTTTGTGCATTTTGTGGCAAAAAATTTATCAAGACAGATAAATCATAGAGATAACAAAATCCGAATACCGAATATCGAAATTCGAAACAAAATCGAATGACCAAAATTCTAATGACAAAAACAGGAACATGACCTGGAAGACGTTGAATTCTGATGTTGTTTTGGTCATTGAAACATTCGGCCCGCCCTGGTGCGACTTTATTGGGCCTAGCTATTTATTACTGTGATATGTACAAATGATGCTTTTACATCGAATCAAATAAATTCAGGTCTGGGCCAGGGATTTAGGATTCTTGCCCGCCTAGGCGGGTGAATTTCTGATTTCGAATTTCCGGACAAGTAGAAAATTAAAACTTCAAAAGCCTGCTTGGTTCTGGCTTGTCCGGGTTAGGAGAAGCCCATAGATAGAATTTATGGTAAAACAGGTGGCCTTAAAGCCAGCCAGCTTAAGCATCTTCAGAATTTTTACCGCAGAAGAATATCCAGTCATGATATCATTTCCCGAGAACTGACCCGCCAGATATCCGCAATTTCATATGAAATTAAGAGGCAAGTGGCCTTGCTCATCACCCGAAAAGGGGAGGTGGCTTACGTCATTGTTGGAGACAACAAGCACATTCTTATTCCCGACCTGGGACGATTCAGGTCAGGGGTGGGAAGACTGAAAGGTCTCAGGTGCATCCATACTCATTTACACGAGGAACCCCTTTCAAGGGAGGATTTAACCGACCTTGTACTTGTAGGGCTTGATCTTATGGTCTCCATTCAGGTAGGTGACAAGGGGATCCCAGGCTCCATTTCCTATGGTCATATCCTGCCTAAAAACAATCGTGGTGAGGGGTGGAGCATCACGAAGGTGCCTGATATTGGACAATTGGACATCGACTTCAAAGAATGGATACAGTCCCTTGAAGTCGAATTAGCCAGAACAGGTGACAGAGGGACGTTAGCGCGGAAGGAGAGGGCGGTATTGGTCGGGGTGACTGTGGGGTCAGCCTGGGAGGCCAGAGATTCCCTAGACGAACTTAGGGACCTTGCCATCTCCAACGACCTTGAGGTGACGGAGATGGTCGTTCAAAAAAACAAGAAGGCAAACCCCCGTTTTTTGATAGGGAAAGGTAAACTGAGTGATCTGATCCTTCGTTGTCTTCAGACAGGTTCAAACCTTCTTATCTTTGATCACGAACTGAATCCCTCTCAAGTGAAAAGCCTAACCGACTACACGGAATTGAAGATTATTGACCGATCCCAATTGATCCTTGACATATTTTCCAGAAGGGCGGTGACGAGGGAAGGCAAAATCCAGGTAGAACTGGCCCAGCTGAGGTACCTTCTCCCGAGGTTGGCCACCAAAAACACGGCGATGTCCAGGTTAACGGGCGGTATTGGAGGACGGGGACCTGGGGAGACCAAGCTGGAAATAAATCGGCGGCGCGTCAGGGAGCGTATCGGGAGGCTGAACAAATCCCTGAAAGGAATAAAACAACAGAGGGCGGATCGGCGCAAACTCAGAAATGTAAGGAGGTTACCGGTTATCTCGATAGTGGGTTATACCAATGCGGGCAAATCAACTTTACTTAACGCTCTAACCCGCAGCCGGGTCAATGTGGAAGATCGCCTTTTTGAAACGTTGGACCCGAGTAGTCGGCGTCTCAGGTTTCCACATGAGCGCGAGGTTATTATTACTGACACGGTTGGATTTATCCGGGACCTACCGGAAGATTTAATGGAGGCCTTTGCTGCGACCCTTGAAGAGCTTCACGATGCAGATCTTTTACTTCATGTGGTTGACGCGAGTAGTCCCCGCATGGAGGAGCAGATGGGGGCGGTGGAAAGTATCCTGGCAAGGCTACATTTAAACGAAATCCCTCACCTCTTGGTACTCAATAAAAGCGACCGCCTTGATCCCCAAATGGCAGCCGCCTCTGCCGGAAAGCTGAAAGGTGTAGCCATTTCAGCCCTTGATACTCAAACATTACCATCTCTTCTCGAACAAATAGGAAAAGTTATTTGGCCGCGCTTTTCCACCCCCTCGATTTCAACAGGGAACCATCCTTGGCAACCACCAGACCTTCACACCGGGGAAGAGCATTCATAAACTCGATTCCTTTTACAGGATTCATTACGAAGACACTGGTTGAAAGGGCATCCGCTTCCATGGTTGTTTCGGCCCTCACGGAAACACTGTTTTTTAAATCGGGGGAGAGTCCTGAATTGGGATCCACGATATGATGGAACATCTTTTCCCGGTCATAAAAAATTTCATAATTCCCCGAAGTGGCCACGGCGCCATCTCTCATTTGAATGATGTCGGGGTAATTCTTGGCTTTTGAGGGATCCTCAATCGCAACCATCCAGGGTCTGTTATCCGCTTTGGCTCCTTTGGTCCTAATATCGCCCCCTGCATTGATGAGATGATTCTCGATCTTATACTCAGAAAGGCGTTCGGAAACCTGATCAACAACATATCCCTTGGCAATGCCATCCAAGGTGATTCCCATACCTGGTTTTTGAAAAATTATTTTCCCCTCGCTCAGTCGGATCTTTTGGGAACCGACCAATTCCAGGGCGCGTTTTATCTCTTTCTGAGTGGGAAGTAATTGGTTCTTCCCGCCAAGTTTTTCTTCGAAAAGATCAACAAGGGGTTTGACGGTGATGTCAAAGGCTCCTTGACTCATTTGATGGTAGTGCAAGGCCGCGGCAACGACTTCAGTCATTTCAGAAGGTATGTCCTTGAGGTATCCATCTTTATTTAATTGTCCAACCGCGGTCTTGTCGTCGAAGCGGTTCAACAGTCCTGTCAATCTATGGATCTCGTGAAAGGCCATTCCCATGGCCTCTTCCGCCTGATCCTTATTGGGATGGATCAGGGTCATGGAGACAAAGGTTCCCATAGCCAGCCGAGTCTCGGAAACCTTATACAATTTTCTGTTAAACTTCACGGCTTCGGCAGTGGCAGGAATGATCCCGGCTGATGCCATGCCAAGACCCAAGATGCCGGATAATTTGAGAAAGGACCTCCGATCCATGGGCCCCGTTTCGCCGGAGAAAGCATCCATTATTTTCATTTTACTCCTCCAAAAAAAACATATTATACGTCTTTATAATTCAAGATATTAAATTTTATGTCAAGTTCTATATGAAGTGATTATTGATTCAAACAGATACTGGATGCTGGTCACTGGATACTGGATCTAAAAGGAATTCTTGTTTTGAATTATCCGGAATCCGGCATCCAGCATCCAGCATCGCTACGCATTAGGCAAGGGGATATTTGGACCATCAACTCGTCGGTTTGAGGCGGATCTTCGCTATAGAATTATCCCAAAAAACTTACCATGACCTATTCTCGATGGCAATAAAATTATTCCCCCGCCTCTTCCTTTAGGATTCCGGGATCTCCTGTAGGCTTGCCAAAGGAGACCTGGACAAGGACGAAGGCCGCCAACCCGAAGATAAGGGTGGGAAAGAACACGACCCCATGCCACAGTATGGCCGCAGATAGCGCTTCTTCATGACCAATCCCATAGAAGAGGAAACCGTATTGAACCGACAGGTGGAACGTGCCGATGTAACCCGGGGCGGAGGGAATCATAACCCCTAAAGAGGCCATGGCCATAATCAGAAATGCGGCAATAAAGGGGAGCCCAAACCCAAGGGCCTGCTCAATCATTTCAATTTGATACAGATTAATAAACCATATTAAAAGGGAGTAAAATATAATTTGAAACCATTTATATGGGTTTTTTACGAGGACGATACCCATGCTGAAATTCCGGATTGTGTCCATGATCTTCGGAAGGAAATGACTCGGTATAAAAAAGAGAAGCCTGCCTAAAAGACCCATGAAGAGGCGGGTCTTGACCTTGAAGCCGACAAGTATCAACATAAGGATGACATACAAAAACAGCAGGAAAAATCCGGTCGCCCGGAGACCTCCGGAAATGGAGTGCCATTCTTCGGGAAAGGTGGTCCCGATCAGACCGATCAGCAGAATAAGAAGCAACGTAAAGCCATCAAAGAGCCTCTCAACAACAAGTGTACCAAAGGCTGCACTCCCGCTTATCTTTTCTACATGACCCAGATAGTTGGCTCGAATAAATTCACCAAGCCTGGCAGGTAAAATGGCGTTCGCACCAAAACCGATGAGTGTTGTGGAAAGTCGATTCAGGAAGCCTGTATCTTTAATGGGTTCAAGTAAGATACGCCATCGCCAGGCCCGAACGATGAATTGCAAAAAGGTAAGAAGAATGACTATGTAAAGAAAAAAAAGACGCGCGGACTTGATAATGATCCACATCCTGGCCATATCAACGCTTCGAAGGGCCAGGTAAATAAATAGGGCGCTTATGAGTAGCCCCGTCCAAAGTTTCCAGTTTAGGGATCTAGTCAAAATCGATTGTCTGCGCTAACCTTTCAGGTTTTTCTCCCAACCAGTTGGGAGAAAGGATTCCAGGATTCGAGGGTTCGTGCCCGCTATATAAAGGGCGGGCAGGGATTCAAGGGAATTTTACCCGCCTAAAAACGGCGGGTTAGAACGAACCCGCCACAATGACGGCGGGTAAATATCGAATTTCGAACAAGGAATGTCGAAGTATGAGGTTTTTTTTCTTCGATATTCAATATCCCTTCTTCGATATTCACCCTCCAATTTTTATGATGAGTTCGGTTCTATTCACTAAGTACTTGACCCCTGGAATCCTTGGATCCTTGAACCCTTTGGGCGGCGATTTCACTCGATTCCATAACTGCTTGAATCCTTATGGCTTGACATTTCAACCAACTTTTTTACGGATGATTATCCTTTCAAAATAATTCTTTCGCCACCCCAATGTCCTCAGCTATCTGATCTGAAAGTTCTTTTATAGAATTGAAGGATTTTTCATTTCTGAGACGCTGGATAAAATTGATCCTAATGGTTTTACCGAGAAGGTCCCCTGAGAAATCGAGGAGATGCGTCTCGACGGATAGGGCATGCTCTCCAAAAGTGGGATTGGTCCCAATATTGGTCACCCCATTAAATGTATTATCTTTCACATTCACGGTGACGGCGTATACACCCATTCTTGGGATCAATTCGTCGACGACCTTCAAATTGGCCGTCGGAAACCCCAGAAGCCGTCCGCCCCTGTTGTCGCCTTTGATGACGGTCCCGCATATCTGGTAATGCCGACCCAACAGCGCTCCTACGTGGGTCAAATCGCCCTCCCGGACCAAATTGCGGATGGATGTGCTCGAAACCAACCGTTGGTTTATGTAGATCGGTTCGATGATGTGCACCCCAAAACCGAGTTGTTCCCCCATCTTCTGGAGAAGGGAGAGGTCTCCCAGGCGTTCATGGCCGAAGGTATAATCATACCCCACGACAATTTCCTTGATTCCGATTTTCTTTATAAGGATATCCTCAACAAAATCCTGAGCCGAGATGGCGGCAAATTCGAGGGTGAAAGGCACACAGAAAATGACATCCATCTCCGTTTCTAATATCAGGTCCAACTTCTCTTTCATCGGGGTGATGAGAGGAGGGCCATTCCCAGGTTTCATCACCCTAATGGGGTGAGGTTCAAAGGTCATGACCGCCGATTGGCCATGGAGGGCCTTCGCCCTCTCTTTCACCTTATTAAAGAGGACCAAATGGCCCTTGTGGACACCGTCGAAGTTCCCAATGGTCAAGACAGGATTTATTAACGGTTTTTCGAGTTTTTCAAGGTCATTGATAATGTGCATAGAAAAAAAAGTGTCTCCAGGGTAAAATCTTTTAATGGAACATTTAAATGTTGCGCTTCTTGGCGCATGTTAGACGTTAAATTTAGGGTTTGACATGAAAGGGTTAATTATATAAGTAACTAATAAGTGTTTATGTTCATAAATCAAGGGCCGAATCCGGAATAGTATCATTTGTTTATGCTTTCCTTGGCTCGCCATAGTTGGCCCGCTGGCGGGCAGACGACGGCGGCCGGCCCTTAAGTAGTTACAATATTTATTCAGAAAATTCAACTCTATTCGCGTGCCGAAGTGGCGGAACTGGTAGACGCGCTAGGTTCAGGGTCTAGTGTCCGTATGGATGTGCGAGTTCGAGTCTCGCCTTCGGCACCATATAACGAAAAAAGGGCGTCTTTTGGAAAAGGCGCCCTTTTTTATTCAACCAAGCGTATCGTAAAATTTGTAAATAGGGCAGCACCGATGGTGGTGATTTTGACGCAAGTCGTAACCGGACTTCATCCTACGACTCTCCCTTCCACATATTTGATTGTAAGTATGTCACAAGATTGACGCCGGTGTTGGCAATCTTGAGTTTCCGTCGAATATGCTCGCGGTGGCGGCTGATTGTCGCTGTGGATACCCCACGAAACTGAGCGATTTCTTTTGTCCTAGACCCACTTCGAATCATGTTACAGATGGTGATCTCGGTGGGTGTCAGGGAAAGGGAGGCGCTGGACAAACGGCTAACGAATGGGGAGGCAATTTCCTCTAAGTTGGTCCTTAGCATCTCGATGTATTTCCTCTGGGCACGAGGCAATTCTAAAGAGAATACATGCAGAATAGGCATCAGAATCTTATCGATGTTCATTCGCACACTCTTATATATTTCCTGTTTTTCTTCCTCAATCCTTGCCAAAACGGCTCGAAGCGCTGCGTTTGACTCCTGTAGCGCCTTACGTTCTACGTTCAACAGCTTGTTGGTCTCTTGCAATTCCTGTTCAGCGGAAATCCGCATGGCAGTGGTGCCGATTCGCTCGACTATGGTATCCAGCAATGCCCGTTCTTCTCCGAGGAATGGGCCCTCATCCGCCGGCGGACGTTCTTCAAGATAGAACATGGCCACTTCGCCGACCGGTTCATTATATAAAAGAATTCTTGAGAACTGTCGCCATTTTGTGATTCTGAACCCCTTGCTCTTGTATGTTTTTCCTTGGAACATAATTCGAGTGCACGTGATCTCCGGATACTGCCACGAATGAGGCAAAAAGTTCACGAGGTCTCTCAACAAATCCTCAATCGAAT
Source organism: Desulfatiglandales bacterium (assembly GCA_030145585.1). Classification (GTDB taxonomy): domain Bacteria; phylum Desulfobacterota; class DSM-4660; order Desulfatiglandales; family HGW-15; genus JAQYVK01. The sequence continues at coordinate 12,240 of JAQYVK010000343.1, forward strand.
CAGAATGAAGTTCGGTCAATTGTACGATGCCATAGAGACAGTTCAATTCCTTGATGCGTTCTCGGAGGGCAATTTCAACCTTTGAATGTTCGATTTCTTTATTGAACGGTATTGGCCAGAGGCGAGACAGGTCCTTCATCGGGTTTTGAGAAACCATCCCGGCCGTATGAGGTAATGAAGATTTGTCCATTCCCATGAGGTCTTTCCCTTTCTGCCTATTTGTAATGTGTATTATGTAGGCAAAATAACAATTCTTTTTTGCATATGTATAATAGGCAAAACATGTGTAATCTTATTGTATTTACACGACCACCATGTCCCGTTAAGAAGATAATGTCAATAAAAAGTTTCAGCCGAAGGAGGTCGTTATGTCACCGGAATTGCTTGATTCAATTTTAGAAGGGCGCCGAAGCCAACCCCATCAGCTCATCGAGGTGCTGCATGACGTACAGGAACACTATGGATACATCTCTGAAGATGCCATGAAGACCATATCGAACGACCTGGGTGTCCCGCTAATTGAGATATATGGCGTTGCCTCCTTCTACAAGGCTTTTTCATTAAAACCGAGGGGTAAGAATGTAATCACCATGTGTACGGGGACGGCATGTCATGTGCGCGGTGCCAAACCCCTCCTCAACCAGGCGACCAGCCAACTCGGGGTTCAACCTGGTGAAACGACTCAGGACGGCCTCTTCACGATTGAAAAAGTGAACTGCCTCGGCGCTTGTGCGTTTGGACCCATTGTTACTGAAAACGGAGACTACCATCACGACATGAGCCCAGGCAAGCTGCGCAAATTAATCAAATCGCTTCACCCTACCCGGACGGAGGAGACCTCCCATGATTAAGATCAACACCGTCAGCGGCGTGGAGGCCCTACGCAAAAGACTTCTCAAAGAAAGAAAAAAATTTAGCGCAACCCTTTCCTTGTGCGGAGGGACAGGGTGTCAAGCATCGGGCTCCCGAGCCCTTATTGATGCTGTGAAAGATCAACTGGTCAAGCAAGGCGTGGAAAAGAGCGTCCACGTGCGCCTCACGGGATGTCACGGTTTCTGCGAGCAAGGCCCCATCGTTGTCATTGAGCCGGGCAACATATTCTATTGCCACGTCCTGCCCGATGATGCCGATGAAATCGTTAGCAAAACCGTCTGTGACGGCGAGGTCATCGAACGATTGCTCTACACCGATCCGGTTTCCGGCAAGCGAATTCAGACCGAAGCGGAAATTCCCTTCTACCTCGCTCAGGATCGTCAGATAATGGCCCAGAACCGACACGTTGATCCATGCGCTATCGAGGATTACATTGCGATCGGCGGGTATTCGGCGATAGGGAAAATCCTTTCCGGGACTGCTCCGAAAGCCGTCGTCGAGGAGATCAAAGCCTCCGGTTTGAGAGGACGGGGAGGGGGCGGCTTCCCCACCGGCCGCAAGTGGGCAGAATGCCGTGAAGCCCCGGGCGATGAAAAGTACGTCATCTGCAACGCAGACGAAGGTGACCCAGGCGCATACATGGACTGTGGTGTGCTGGAAGGCAATCCGCACCTGGTGCTGGAAGGTATGATGATCGGTGCCTGGGCGATTGGTGCCCGGCAAGGTTATGTCTACGTGCGTAAGGAATACCCTCTGGCGTTAGAGCGCGTACGGGTGGCCGTGCAGCAAGCCAGAGAACTCGGGTTTCTTGGCGAAAACATCCTGGGGTCATCATTCTCATTTGACATTGAGATTGCCCGGGGAGGCGGTGCATTCGTTTGCGGAGAATCAACTGCGCTGATCGCTTCTCTGGAAGGCAAGATCGGTGAGCCGCGGCCAAAGGACGTACACACCGTTGTTGACGGCCTATGGCATAGGCCAACAACACTGAACAATGTTGAAACTTGGGCCAACGTTCCCTCAATCATCCTAAACGGATCGGCTTGGTTTGCTTCTAAGGGGTCGAATGGCAGCAAGGGAACCAAAATCCTTGCACTCACCGGACGTATTAAAAACACAGGGCTTGTGGAGGTGGCCATGGGTACCCCTCTCCGCAACATTATTTTCGATATTGGCGGCGGCGCTTCAAATGGCAATCTCATTAAGGCCGTACAGACCGGGGGTCCCTCTGGTGGATGTCTCCCCGCAGATAAATTCGACCTTCCCCTAGATTTCGAAGCACTTGCAGAGGCGGGCTCGATGGTTGGCTCAGGCGGTATGGTGGTGATGGACGAAGAGACCTGCATGGTGGATGTGGCAAAGTATTTCCTTACATTTTTGCAGGACGAGTCATGCGGCAAGTGCGTACCTTGCCGCTTGGGGATCGACCGCATGCTAGAGATCATCACGGAGATCACCGAAGGTCGTGGTCATGCCGAGCAGATCAGCCTCTTGGAAGAGTTGGGTTACACTGTGGGTGAAACGTCTTTGTGCGGGCTGGGCAAGACGGCGGCGAATCCTGTGCTCTCTACTTTGCGTTATTTCCGAGAGGAATATGAGGCACATATAAATCAAAAACAGTGTCCCGCCGGGGTATGCCAGGCTTTAATCACATACGGGATTGACTCTGAAAAATGCACGGGTTGTGGCGTTTGTAAGGACGCGTGTCCACACGAGGCAATCATGGGTAAAAAAAAGCAGGCCCATACCATTGATTTACATCTATGCCAGAAATGCGGGATCTGTAGTAGTGATTGCAAATTTGATGCAATTCAAGTTCATTGACGAGGTGTAATATGCTGCAATATGTAAATATGAAAATTGACGGAGGCGATTTTCGTGCAACGAAAGGGAGCAGTGTGCTCGATGTGGCTATCGAGTACGGCATCTGCATTCCCCATTTGTGCCATGTTCCAAACCTTTCAGAAATTGGCGCCTGCCGCCTCTGCATCGTGGAACACGTCGTAAACGGCCGATCAAAGGTGACGACCTCTTGCACGCTGCTTGTGAAGGAGGGCATGGTGATTAGAAGCAATACGGAAAAAATAAAGAAACTACGGCGCAACATAGCGGAGCTCCTCGTCGCACAAGCCCCGAACTCCCGGGCCATTCAGGACATTGCCGTGCGTTGCGGTGTGAAGGAAGTCCGCTATCCTTTTAGAAATGAAAACTGTGTTTTGTGTGGACGATGTGTGCGCGTTTGCTCGGAACTTTTTGGAGCCAAAGCCATTGGTTTTGTCGGGCGCGGTAAGGATCGACGCGTGGAGCCTCCGTTCGGCGTCCTTTCAGATCTCTGCAAGCATTGCGGTACCTGTATCGACCTTTGTCCCATGACCTTCAACCCTTGCGAGGGTTATATGAAATCCGGCGAGGAACACCTCTGCGGGAAGTGCGAATCCCAGATGTTATTGGCAGATAATTTGCCGGAGTCCTGTGTATGGTGTGAACTGGGCGAAGGGTTTCAATGCAGCCGCTATTGATTAGCCGTAACCTGAATCCCAAAGATCAATCCTGTTTTAAACTCCACCTGTGTAAAAACTGTGATCGGAAAAATCACACAGGTCAAAAGTGGAGCGGATCATCCTCAAAAGATCATCTCCCTCAGTTGAAGTGTTATAATTAACGTGGTCCCTTCCTCTTCCCTTGGCACATCAGATTGAGGGACAAAAATCTGACACCCCACCCATATTCCGCCTTCTCTGCCTCGATAAGAAGCATCAACCCATTGTAATCAATAGGATAATAATACAAAGTGGCACTTGGCACGATTTCTGCTTGGTGAATCTGTAGGTCGTCCAGTCTGACTTTGGCCTTGGAGACATTAATGATAGAGAGAAAGCATGCCGGTGGCGACACCGTTCTGGTGATCGATGATGAGCCTTCAGTGGGGCAGGTTGTTGTGGATTTTTTACAGCAAGAAGGTTACCGTCCCATTTTTTGCTCTCACCCACGAGAAGCCTTGGAATGTTCTAAGAAGAATGCGTTTAGGTTGGCATTTGTGGACGTCAATCTACCCGACATGAGCGGTATGGTGTTGGCCTCCAAACTAAAAAAAATGGACCCGTCAAGTGAGATTGTCTTTATGACAGGATACGGCTCCTTTGAAAATGCAGTCCTGGCCATTAAGATCGGGGCCTATGACTATCTGAGAAAACCCTTTGGGACCAACGAATTGAAACTATGCCTGAAGCGTTTTCAGGAACGCCAGGCCCTTAAAGAACAGATGGAACTGGCCGAGAAACGATACTCTGATCTCGTCCAGAATATTCCCACACTGATCTGGGTGCTCAGGAAAGATTTCCAATTGGAATTTGTCAATAGAGCCTGTTTCAGCGTGCTGGGATATAAACCGGATGAAGCCATAAACACCCACAACTGGTTTATGGAGCGTATCCATCCTGAGAACCGGAAACATATCAGGGAGGTATTTCGATCGGCTTTCAATTCCGGAGGTTTCCCCTTCTCTGAGGAGTGCCGTCTCGTTCACAAGAATGGTCATTTCATCCATGCCATCATCAAATCAACCCTGCCTTCGGGTGATAAGAACGATACCGAAATAAACCATCTGGAAGGCATTGTTGTGGATATCACTGACCGCGTCTTTCTTGAGAAGACCTCAGTTCAGAAGGAAAAGCTGAAGACCTTGGGGGCTGTCTCGGCGGAAGTCGCTCATGAGATTCGTAATCCCCTCGTATCTATCGGCGGCTTTGCGAGGCGCCTACAACAAAGGGCCCCGGAGTTACCCGAAGGCGCAATCATTCTTCATGAATCAAAGAGGCTTGAGAAAATTCTGAAAAGAATCACCGAATATCTCGAACCCGTGGAACTTAGTCTTCAGGAATGCTCCATCAACCATGTTGTATCAGACTGTGTAAAACTGCTGACACCGGAAATAGATCGACAAGGTGTTCAATGCCGGCTGGATCTGGATCCGACTTTAAAGTCTGTTCACATCGACAAGGATATACTGACTCATATTTCTAGTCTCTTGATCCGGAATGCAGCAAAGGACATGAATCGCGGGGGCACCCTCCGCATACGTTCCTTTGAAAGCGAAGAGAACGTCCACTTAGAATTTAGAAACCACAACCCAAAAAAAACAAAACCAAAGGACATGGAAAATTTATTTATGCCCTTTGATAAAGACGGAGATCTGATGACGATCCCGGCTTCCATCCGGGCCCTCAGGAATATGGGCGGGCTTCTATCGTTCGCCCAGGAACAGGATGATATGGTTTATAGGGTTTCCCACCCCAAAGGCGACCACCATATTTCGGCAATGAACACTGAACTTCCCGCCTGACAATATCCTAATAGGCATTTGATCTAGACCCGAACCCACCCCCTGACTTTGTCATTAGGAATCATATTAGTTTGATCTAAACCCACTGCTTCTAGCGGTGGACCCGGAAAGGTTCACCCGTTCCGGCGAGAATAAAAAATACCCGTAAGATGCAGATTAAAGCATTTTTTGAACGTCCAACATCGAACATTGAACATCGAATGATGAACTCGCTCGCGCAGCGCAGGCGCTTGCGACGCGTGTCGCTCGGCCATTTTATAAAAAATTTTAGCATGCCTTATTCAAAATTCGACGTTCGACGTTGGACCTGCCCGCAATGCCTTGAAACTGGTGCGAGGCAAATTTAATAACTTGATTCATAACTCAATGATTATGCTAACTCAACGCACTATGCATGGCAGGCGGGTGTTCGACGTTCCTATTCT
>JAQYVK010000344.1 GCA_030145585.1 Desulfatiglandales bacterium
GTTGATCTCCCGATTACATATGACGGGATGATATTTGATGAGGGATTGCGTTTAGATGTTCTCGTAGAAGACCTCGTTATTTGCGAACTTAAAGCTGTTGACGAGATGAATCCTGTGTGGAAAGCACAAATACTTAGTCATTTAAGGCTAACCGGAAAGCGTCTTGGTTTTCTTATCAATTTTAACGTGCCTTTTGTTAAAAACGGCATCAGTAGAATTATATTATAACCTTTGTGGCTTAGCGCCTTAGTGGCTGGACTATTACTAAAATATGTAATTCTTTAAAAAACATACGGGGATTGATATGGGTAAACAGAGAATAAAATTTGACTTCCTTGTCCATGACCTCAAGGTCCCCTTGGCGGTCATTGAAGCTGGGCTTACATCGTTGATTCAAAAAACGGACAAATATGGTCCCCTCACCGATAAACAGCTGAAGGTCTTAAAGAGAGCCCTTCGAAATACTTTGGTCACCAGGACGCTGGTGAATGATGCCCTCGAACTGGGTAGGTCAAGCCAAGGCATCATTCAAAAAACCACATTTCCCTTATCCGGTTTTGTTGTTCAAACCCTTGTAGAAATATTTGATCTGGTCGACCTTGAGACCTCAGACTGTGTACGAGGTTGTGATACGCTTTCAGTACTGAAAGAGCAGTTATCAGAAAAAGGGATACTCTTAACTGTCGATGAAAGGCTGTGGCATCAAGAGGTTAGTATGGACGAAAGCAAGATGAAGCAGATCATCAGAAACCTCTTGAGTAACGCCTTGAAATACAAAAAAAAGCAGGTTGAATTAAAAATCGGGCAGGAAGAAGATTCCTTTGTCGTTATTGTGGGTGACGACGGGGACGGCATCCCTTCAGGCTATCATGACAAAATTTTCGAATGCTACTTTCAAATGGATATGCAGAGTGACTACTGTGTCCGCGGGCACGGTGTGGGATTGGCAGGTGTGATGATCCTTGTGGAAGACATGGGGGGGCGTTTGTTTCTTGAAAGTGATGTGGGTAAGGGGGCGACCTTTTCGGTGAAGGTCCCGTTGTAAGGATCAAATTGCAAGCAAAGGTGGAACTTTTCGGGTAACTCCGGAACACGGTTACATCACATTCTCTACCTCTTCTTTCGATACCATATATTTTATATCAAAATCTTTCCAGAAGTCTTTGTCCGCGTCTCTCCATTCCGGTCCAAATTGTTTATCAAAAAAAGGTTTCAGCCTTTCAAACCAACGGCCATGCTTTTTGAGTCCTTTCTCATGGGCCAAGATCAAATCACTGAGAAATGTTTCAATATCGACCATCTTATCCTTGGGGATATAGGAATGTGCGCCTTCTTTTATGGATTTTATGAGATGCTCAGGGCTAAGTGCATGGGCAGTGAGCATCAGTGTCGGAATCTCCTTTTGGGTGGTTATTTGTAACAGGTCATATCCCCTTACACCCATGATATCAAGAATGGCGGCATCGTAAGTGTTTTTCGACAGGAACTTTTTCGCCGTCTCAAAATCGGGAGCAGAGTCGGTCAGGCACATATCGAGCAATTCCATGAGCGTTTCCAAAATATCGGGCTCATCATCAACAATAAGGATCTTCTTATCCTTTAGAATGCCCCCATCTATCATCCTAACACCCCCTCGTGAGAGATCGTGTGACGAATCAAGAGTACTCTGGTTTCGTCGCTATTAAAAGGGTACCTTTTGATGATATTTAAGTCAATGAATTAATCCAATCCGGAGACCCGATCAATCCATGACGGGACTATCCTTGTGGTCAGGATTCAGATCTGGTATATTGAAACTCAAAGAAATTCACTTGAAAACGAATGGAGTAATTTATGGAATCGATTGAGAAAGCAAAAATTAGACTTGAACACTGGATAAGCCACAGTGATCATCATTTTGAGGAATATGAAACCTTCGCCGACCAACTGGAGGAAGCGGGCAAAACCGAAAGTGCAAAATGTATTAGAGAAATGATGGCGTTGACCTCCAAAAGCACAGAGTGTTTGAGGGAAGCTCTCAGGCTTCTGGAATAGGTTGGCTTTATCTCATTATAGGGAGATTTAAAATGTGTGAAGCTCATGCGTTTATTTTGAAGGATGGAAAAGAAGAACAGCTGCTGGAGAACGTGGATGAACTGGAAGTGGAAGGGGATAAGATCAGAATGATCAATATCTTCGGCGAGCAAAAAATCGTGAAGGCAAGAATCAAGAGTTATCATAATCAGGAAAGTAAGATAATACTTGAAGCCCTTTGAAATCTTGACCCCTCGGAGAATAAAAATTTTTATCGGTCTTTATCCACAAGAAAGACGTTAAGAGAGGGGGTAGGGCAACCTAACATGAAAAAACTGATAAAAGAGGCTGCGCAGCTCCTATACGATTCCGAGATGACCTTGGCCCTGACCGGAGCGGGTATTTCCGTAGAATCGGGAATACCTGATTTCAGGAGCGCTCAAGGGCTCTGGTCCAAATATGACCCGAACGAATATGCCACCATTACGGCATTTAGAGCCGATCCCGAAAAGGTGTGGGCGATGCTCAAGGATATGGGAGATTTGGTGGATCAGGCAGAGCCGAACAAAGCGCATGTCGGCATGGGAGAGTTAGAACATCTGGGACTTCTTCACACGATCGTCACCCAAAATGTGGATAATCTTCATCAAAAGGGAGGGGCCAAAAGTGTCATCGAATATCACGGAAATTCAAGTACCCTGACTTGCCTTTCGTGCGGGGAGAAGTATCGCGCAGAGGACAAAAGGAAAGAACACCCCCCGCTGTGCAAATGTGGGAGAATCCTAAAGCCTGATGTGGTTTTCTTCGGGGAGTCCATACCAACCGAGGCCCTCAATCGATCTTTCCAGTTAGCTGCCACTGCACAAGTCCTGATAGTCGCTGGTACATCCGCAACGGTTTCTCCGGCCAATATGATTCCAAACATAGCAAAAGAGAACGGCGCAAATATTATTGAAATCAACATAGAGAAGACCCAATTGACCGACCATGTGATCGATATTTTTTTACAAGGCAGTGCGGGAGAGATTATTGAAAATTTGGTAAGCGAGATAAAAAATCTTATCTCGGTTTCATGAAGTCCTCCAAGTGGATAACCTTATCACCTTTTCTGGCAGTATCCCACGAACCCTTAATCTTGGCTTTCCGGAGATCATGGATCATCCCTTGAAGTTCCGGGTTCTTGTCAATAACTTCTTGGATCTCTTTGCTTAACTCCTTCCATGTGGTCTCAAGTTCCGTCCCATCGAACTCAAAACCCCCCAATGATCCCAGTAAGGAACCTAAGTGAGACAAGAGTCCGAAATGAGTGGTTCCTTGAAGATAATAAGGACAGTGGCACCATAAACTAATACATTCGATACCTTGTTTTTGGGAAGCCTGTTGAATGAGGGAATGTATGGCGCTGGGGCCTTCATAGCTTACCGTCATCACGTTTTTTCCCTTTAGGCGGTGGAGGAGTTCTTTGCTTGACACCAGAGCTGAGATGACCGTGTCTGTGTGGAGTACATTATCATACATTGAACCGAGGCTGAATATCGTCCGTACTCCCATTTTTTTGCAGAGAGATACCAAGGCATCCGTAAATTGAAACCAGCGAAGTGAAGGTTCGGTGGCTTTCAAGAAAACAATATCCCGTCCTGCTATGTGCCGTTCAGCGGCATAGAATGAACCCCCCGGTGGAGTGAGATCCTCCAACAATCCATCCCGGATTTTTACAAACGGGCGATTTTCATCAAACCGGTAAAATCGATCGGAATCAATCTTACCGAAAACTTGAGCTTTCAGCTTCCCAATTAAATAATTAACCATCCCTCTGGAGATATCCAGGGCGTTTCCCCACCCCTCAAAGCCCACGATTAATAGAGGTTCATCGAGATTTGGTAGATGCTCAATGTGAATGGAGTCCGAAAGCATGCAAGAAGTCTGACACTGGACTCATAGATTGTCAAGCGTTACCCATCACATTTTTATTGACAAAGTAAAAAAAAGGCCTAAAGTAACTGGTTTCAAATGACGCTTGGATCGCCATCGACTAGAATTAAAGGGGAGAATCAAGAAAAGTGACCATAGAAATCGAGAAGGCCGTTTTAGACAAGGCCTGCAAAGAGATCATAGAAACCATTCTTTTTTGTCTTCCCAATGCTTATGCGGGGACGATCTATCGAATTGGGAATCCACCGGCCCTTATTACGAAAAGAATCGCGTCAGGGATAATGAACGGCGACAGGGACAAGATTTCTTGGGGCCTGGTGGCAAGATCAGGATACAATCCTCCGGGGAAACCATGGATTGAATATAGAGATGAACCGAGCCGTCCCCTGGAGGCCATGGCCTGGTGCGTCGAAAAACAGAAGAGTTGGACAGCAGAAGACCCGGAAAACGACTTGCGAGGGACCCGGCTGAAAGCTGGTGGCGTAGCAAAAGATTTTCATCACATGGAGCCGGTGTTGGTTCGTAAAGCGGATCTCTACCTGGACATGTATTCAGATCTGGAATATCCGAAGGACTACGAGGGTAACACCTTGTGGAAGGGGAGCGACTACCTGGTTGTGGCCGTCATAAAGATACACTTCCGACCTCATACCATCAAAATCGGAAGCCATGAAACCGGGGTCATCAAAAAACTTTCACGGTCTCTGGGAACAGAATTGCTCTCTTATCAGTTACGCAGGGATTCTATGCATGCTATGCAGCGTTTGACAAAAGACCGGTTAAACGCCTGCAATATCCTTGCAGATTCGCTCCGTAATGTTATCACCAAGTCAGGTTTGATTTTCTCTCTTGTCAAACAGGAAATAGGTTATCTCAGGGATCAGTGGGAGCAGATCGTATTGGAGGATCGGAAAGAACTATATGGCAAGAAAGAAGCCATCGAGACTTTGAACGGGTTTGCCAGGAACATGGTTGGGGGCAATGAAGAGCTCGGTAAAGATCTTTTAGACGTGCAAAAAAAATTCCTTAAACTTCGGCTTCCACCTGAAAAAGGTGAGAACTGGGTGGTCATGCAGATAGAAGAAAGATGGAAACATTTTTTCTCGAAATGCCCTCAGGATGAAGAAGATCGAAAAAAGATCTGGGAAACCGTTGATAGACTCAAGAGGTCTCTCTATTTCGGTCAGGATCCCAATATCATAGGTCACTGTAATAAAATTCCGGAAGAGCTTAAGTGGGAATGGGTCAACCTGATTTACGAGAACACTGACCGCTTCAATGCATCGACTTTAGAAAAATTGATCGAAATACTGGCCGATCCGGCACTAAATATCCCCTCCAGAGAAAGATCCATGACTGCCCTAACGCATCTTAAGGTCCTCGCAGAGACTATGAACCAGCTTGAAAGGAATACCAATTTTCTCCTGCGTCAGGTCCTCAATGGAGAACAAAGCGGCAAGGTTGAAAAAATCCTTGACCACATCCATGAGGAGCCAAATAAGAAGGATGTGTCCCTTTCCAAAATGTTACAAGCGAATGGGTACCCTGACAAGAAGGTTGCAAGGGGAAAACGAAAGGCGAGACAGAAATAGCGTTGCGCCTGTAGCTCAGTTGGATAGAGCAGCGGACTTCTAATCCGCAGGTCCCGTGTTCGAATCGCGGCAGGCGCGCCACCCATATCAAGGACTTAACTGAGATAGCTTAAGTCCTTTTTTTTATAGCCCATCAAGTGGTATCTGCATACAGCTCACGGATTCTTGCTTACCGGATCACACCCCACATGCAACCCTTGCTCCACCACCCCCCAACTTTTTTGTGGTATCATTTTCGGCACTGCTATAGGCATTTCTCAATAAGATTCCTATCATTATTCACCCATGCTGTACCGCAAGGCGCCCCGGGCATGTATCTTTGAAGTATCAAAGAACGGTATGCCAAATTCGTCGTGTGTGAGAAGCAACGGGATCTCCGTACATCCGAGTATCAATCCTTCGATGTTTTCAGTATCGATCATCTTTTTCACAATAGCGAGATATCCCTGCCGTGTCTTTTCGCGCATGATCCCCACACCAAGTTCGGTTGTTATCTTCTCATAGATATATTCCCGGTCTTCCGCCTGTGGCACACAAATGCCGATATTCCGCTTGTGGAATACATCCGAATAGAAATGAGACTCCATGGTGAATCGGGTGCCGATAAGTCCTACGTTGCTCAATCCTGTTCCTTTCACTGCGGAGCATGTTTCTTCGACAATACTGATAAGGGGCATCGGAGATTGTTCTTTGATAGTCTCGAACATCAAATGGGGCGTATTTGCGGCTATGAGTCCGAATTCAGCGCCTGCGTGATGTAATGCCTGAAAGGCTCGGATTATTTTTTTCCCAAATGCGTCCCACCGGTCTTGTTCCATAAAATGACGGCACTCAACGATTCGGAGATTGTAGATAATCATCTCGGGATAGTCACCGTCCAGTTCCTCCCGTTCATAACAGAGATCAAGAAGTGTTCGATAGTAATAGAGGGTTGCTTCGGGTCCGAGTCCCCCGACAATGCCGATTCGTTTCATTTAAATATCCTTTTTTTAATCGGGAATTCAGGTTGAAGGCTCAAGGGTGCACTATAGCAATGATCCTGCAACGCTCGAATCAACCTTCAACCTATAAACCTGCATCAAATCAGATCGTTATCTATGACTGAGCAATACGCTGTCATCGTCAAATTTTTCACCTGACGCCTGTTCAAAGGCATTTACAAGATCGTTGATTGTGAGCGTGTTTTTTCTCTCTTCACCGATATCCACAATAACTTTACCCCGGTGCATCATAACAAGCCGGTTGCCGAAACGGAGGGCAATCTCCATATTATGGGTAACCATCATTGTCGTCATTTTTTCTTTATCAATAATCATTTTGCTCAATTTCAACACTGTCTGGGCGGTTTTCGGATCAAGTGTCGCGATATGTTCATCAAGAAGCAAGATAGCCGGTTTGCTGATTGTGGCCATAACAAGAGAGAGGGACTGCCGTTGTCCCCCGGAAAGAGTTCCTACTGGTGCATTGAGCCTGTCTTCCAAACCAAGTCCCAACTGTTTCAATGCTTCACGGAACAGGGCTCTGAGTTCTTTATTACTGGCAGCCTTCAATCCTCTCTTCTTCCCCCTCAAATATGCCATGGCGAGGTTCTCTTCAATGGTCATTTTACTGGCAGTGCCGACCTGCGGCTCCTGCCATACCCTGCCGGTATACGCCGAGTGCCTGTATTCGGGAAGGTTGGTCACATCATCACCATCGATAATCACCTTTCCGCCCCGTTCGGGAGGGAATACTCCGGCGATAACATTGAGCATTGTGGATTTGCCGGCGCCGTTGCTCCCGATAATACTGATAAAGTCCTGTTCTTGAACTGTCAGGTTGATACCGTTAAGGGCCGTGACTTCATCAATTGTACCATGGGAGAATATTTTTTTTACATCTCTCAGTTGGAGAACGTTTTTATTTGCTGTATCACCCATAAATCATAATCCCCCTTATCACTCTCTAAAATAACCGTGATGCTGGCGGTACCCATTCATGACGTATTTTTTTCCGAATAAACGGTATCACGAGGGCTATTGTCACCAGCAATCCCGTGATAAGCTTGAGATCACCAGGTGGCATTCCCATTCTGAGCGCAACAGTTATAAAGAGACGGTAGACAAAGGCACCTGCGGTCGCTGCCAGGAGCATGCTTGTCACTCCCTTGGGCCGGAATATTGCGTCACCGAGGATGACCGAGGCAAGGCCCATAACGAGTATGCCGATCCCCATACCCACATCACTAAAGCCCTGGGCTTGACAGATTACAGCGCCGGCAAGGGCAACAAGACCGTTTGCGATAGAGCAACCGATCACTATGTTCATCTCCGTATCGGATCCCAGACCGCGAACCATTTGTTCATTATCGCCGGTTGCTCTCAAGGCTAAACCGATCTGGGTGCATAGAAACCAGTTAAGAACGAAGAACGTGATGACGGCGAGTACGAGGGCAACAAGAATATCCACCTCAATCCGTCCATAACTGATGCCGACAAGATCAGCGATCTTGTGAAAGATTGTCTCCTCACGAAGGAGTGAGATATTGGCCCTGTTACCCATTACCCTCAGGTTTATTGACCAAAGTGATACAATCATAATAATACCGCACAAAAGAGCGGGTATCCTCAATTTTGTGTTGAGCATAGATGTTGCGACTCCGACCAGAGATCCGGCAAAAGCTGCAGCTATGGTAGCAATAAAAGGATTCCATCCTTTGACGATCAATACGGCGACGACCGCGCCACCAAATGGAAAACTCCCCTCAACTCCGAGGTCGGGAAAGTTGATCATTCGAAATGTTAAATACATTCCCACCGCAATGAGACCAAATACCAACCCCTCATAAAAAGAAAAAGCCAACAGACCTCCAATCATTTCAAACATTGTTTTCTCCCCTTTTTACCCGTATGGAACGTCACGTTCAAAAAGACAGGTCACGTTAATATATATACTGCCACTGCCGTGTCCGTTCCAAGGCGATATCTCAAAAAAAAGATACCTAAATCGTGCAGTGTCCTGATTTATAAGGATTTGGGCTCCCGAACCCTTTGCAGAATGTGTCGTCGTGACGAGTAAATTGCCATTAAACCCTTAAAAATCAGGATACCACCGCCAAACAAAATTGATATCGCCTTTGAACGAATGCGCAGTGGCACCTCCGAGGTTATTGGGAACGAACAATAGAACTCCCTAAAAAAAAAGATTGGCGGCGATTATAACACCAATGGGCGTTTCGTGAATACTTGGAGCCTATGGTTATTTTTCACGCCGTCAATCTGTTCGGTTAATCGTTGCTGTTATTTATAAACAATATCAGCGCTATCAATAACGGATTGGGGAATAGTTATCCCCATCCTCTTGGCTGCAGGCAGATTGACCGCATGGATCATCCTTTTTGTCTTTGAGGGTTTGATGTCGGAGGGTTTGGCTTCACCGCGAAGTATTTTACCGACAATGACCGAACATTCCTTACCGATAACACCCAAATCAACCCCTGCACCAGCGGCACAACCGTGCTCTACCTGCCCGATTGCGGAACCAAAAACAGGAATTTTATTCCCTTCAGCAACCTTAAAAAGTGCATCAACTGCCGAGAATATGGTATTGTCAGTAGGGAACCACATGGCATCAACCCTACCTATCAGTGATTTGGCAGCGGCATAGACCTCTGCCGTCGCGGGAGCATTCGCCTCAACAATCTTAAGGTTGACTGTAGGAGCAAATTTGACAACTTCATCACGTTGCACCCTTGAATTCACCTCTCCGGCATTATAGATAATACCAAGAGATTTGATATTCGGCATAATCTTTTTGATATATCTGATCTGTGTCGGGACGTCGGCCCAATCACTGATTCCGGTAACATTGGGGCCGGGTTCATCCCAGCTTGGCACTAGACCTGCTGCTACGGGATCCGTAACCAGACCGAAAATTACGGGAATGTCCGTTCCTTCGGCAGCCTTTACCATTGCCTGGGAAGACGGTGTCGTCATAACAAAGATACAATCCGGTTTTAAGGAAACAAAGTACCTGGCGATGGAGGTTGCCACCGACATATCGCCTTCCGCACTTTTGATGATATATTCGATATTCTTGCCTTCCTCAAAGCCCTGCTCTTTCATCCCTTCAAGAAATTTGTCTCGGCCGGTGTCAAGATCAGGATGGGTAACAATCTGGGTTATACAAACCTTATATTTCTTACCGGCGCACACACCCGTTCCGGGGAATGCAAGAAGTAACGCCAGCAAAAGGCATGTAACTCCAATAAATGTCATAATTCCTAATTTTTTCATGATAACCCTCCTTGATGAGTTGAATTTCATATATAAACCTCCCCTAATTGTGACAAAAGTTATTTTTAATTATATGAAGCGAAATTCACCTCCTTTCTCTATGAAATGTTAGGGATGTTGAACAATCGATTGTTCTATTGATTTTATAAAAAATACAAAACGAGGTAGCTCAATAATGGATTGCTCACCTGGTTTACTCACCTACCGCATGAATCATATGTTTTTAGGAAGTATGTTGTTTAGGAACAAATAAATTGATGTAATATAGGTTAGGCTGAAAATCAACGGATCTATAAACAAAACCAAGGGGTTTTGACCGTATCTTTCAAACTGTGCTGGTATAATCTCTTCTAAAACAAAAAGAAGGAGAAATCATGAACATTGACCAGTTTCGAGACAGAATCCCTCATGAAAATGCGTGTCGAAAATTCTTTGAATCAATCATCTGGCAAAAAGGACGACATTATCCCCATTGCCGTTATGATAGATCCTGTAAGTTTCGAGGAGCAAGTTCACGGCCCGGATTGTACGAATGTTATCATTGCAGGAGACAATTTACAGTAACAACAAAAATGCTTATGCACAGCGCCAAGGTTCCTTTATGGAAATGGTTGCAGACCATGTATTATATGGTCTGCTCAAGCAAGGGCGTATCCTCAGTCATTTTGGGCCGATGGCTGGGGGTCTCCCAACCCATCGCCTGGGAAATGGGTCACGCCATTAGGTCCATGATGGACCCCGGTGCAGACAATGCCCCCCTGCTTAAGGGCATTGTAGAACTGGACGAAAAGTACTTTGGCGGCAAACCACGTCATGAAAAAGGGGTTCACCATAGACGTGGCAAAGGAACCACAAAACACTGCATCCTGGTCGCAGTAGAGCGCCATGGCTCAGTTCGAGCCTCTTCCCATCATCTTGTCCCAAGCATCAGCATTTGGTCCTATGCCTACACGTTTTCCCTTGCGGTCAGAAATTTTTGTGATAAGACGTTGCTCTTTATGGGAAGGACTATAGTGAAATTGCCCTTGTGAGTCAAGGAAAAAGTAACCACAATATATGTGGCATTATAGGGCTCGAATTCGAAGATTGATATATTTTGTCTGGCACCCCTTCCAGTATCAATGAGAAAGTCCAAGCTATATGTCAGGATAATCACCAGGTTTGGGAGGTTTTTAGAAAGTATGTTTGGATGGGTCCGTTTTTTAGCTGACTGACTGACCTTCGAAGACCCCATACCAAGCCCGTGTTGCCAATAACAGGAAAATCGGGTTTGTACGACCAAGTTCTTAACGTTTGCCTCATCTCGTACCACCTTGTTACACCCTTCACCCACTCGGCCTTGTTCCGGACGATCGTAGGAAAAGCCTGTAGAAAGTTGAATGTTATCATTCCATCATACTACCCATTGCAAACAGTTCGCCAGTCACCAGAGTTCACTGCTTTAATTTGCCTCTGGAACGCAGCCTTAAGATCTTCAAGATCGTCAGCCATTGAGGTTGAGACATAAGCAGAAAAGCACCCATAAACACGAGTGAACTTAAAAGTCTAATTTCCATATCAAACTCCTTTCGTAAAACAAGTAGAGTGATAGAGAATTTATAAGATAAGCCCTTCTGGCGTCAATTCATGATGTTGAAATGATCTTGCTCCCAACAAGACAACACATCCTGTTAGGAATTAGGTAGGCATATTTTAACAGGTTTCTCTATGAGGTCACCGCTACCCCTGCTTAGAGGTTAAATGAACTACCCCGCGCAGAATAGCTGGGTATCAGATGTCATGCCGAACCTGATAAGCCTGCCCCGGCAATTAGTAAGCCGGGGGCATCCAGTTTAGATTTCTGGATTCCGGTGAGCTACCTCCTTTTACCCTATTAAAAGTATTTTTGAGTGGGCGAGTTTCAGGCTCCCCGAATCAAACGCTATCCCATAATCTAAGCTTGGCAATGGTCTAATAAAATGGGGTGAATCCCTTATTTTGTTCTAAAAAACACTCTAATTTGTCTAAGATTTGCTCAT
>JAQYVK010000345.1 GCA_030145585.1 Desulfatiglandales bacterium
AATCCAACCTCCATAGCCGTTGTCGGTGCCAGTACACGGAAAATCGGCAACCAAATCATCAAGAACCTGCTTTACGGCTATAAGGGCGAGATTTATCCGATCAACCCAAACCACCAGGAAATTGAGGGGCTCCCTTGCTTTTCATCTCTCGATAACATTCCCAACCCTGTAGACCTTGCCATCATTCTGGTTCCCGCACCTGCGACCCCCTCTGTATTGGAAGCTTGTGCCCGCAAGGGTATTTATAGCGTCATGATTGAAAGTGCCGGGTTTGCCGAGGTTGGAGAAGAGGGAAAGGCCATCCAGGACCGTTGTATAGCCATTGCGAAGGAGGCGGGTATAAGGGTTTGGGGGCCCAACTGTATGGGACTGGTGGATATCCCCGGAAAGCAGTATTTGACCTTCATGCACCCCAGCGTTTATGTGGACGGTCTTCTTCCGGGACGAATTGCCCTGGTGGTCCAAAGCGGAATGCTCTCGGGGATTTTCCTGACCGAAATGACCCGGCTGGGCATGGGACTGGGCAAGGTGTGCTCCATCGGAAACAAGAGTGATGTGGATGAGTGTGATATTTTGGAATACATGCTTGGAGACCCTGAAACGGATGCGGTGGCCCTTTACCTTGAATCCATGCCTCGGGGCAGGGTGTTTGCGGAATTGGCTAAAGGGGCCACAAAACCGATCGTGGTTTTGAAGGGAGGCAAGAGCAAATCGGGGGCTAAGGCTGCCATGAGCCATACATCCAGTCTCTCCGGCGACTCTCGTCTCCTGGAAAGCGTTCTAAAAATGTCCGGGGTTACCATGGCAAATGATTTCAACCAAATGGTCCAGTTGGCAGGCGCCATGGCGTCGACCCCTGAAATTCCCCCTGAATGCCGGACCGCAATTCTCACCTTTAGCGGAGGGGCCGGCATCCTGACATGTGACATGCTGGAAAAACGGAAGCTCAAGGTGGCCCAACTTTCCGAGAAAACACGGTCAGCCCTGGAAAAAATCTATCCGGCATGGATGCCCGTTAACAACCCGATAGATCTATATCCTGCCATTGAATTAGCCGGATATATCTCCATATTCGACCAAGCCTGTGATATCGTATTGGATGATCCCAACGTGGATGTCATGGTGCTCCATTACCTTGCGGGCGTGCAAGACCAAATCATGGATCTGGCCGCCTTGAAAAAAAAGTCTGATAAAGTTGGGAAGGCGGTCCTTTTCTGGCTCGTGGGTACGGAAGAGATGACACGAATGTTTCGACATGAAGCACAAATCCATGGGATACCGGTATACAGTGAAATCTCGAGAGCAGTGGAATGTATGTCGGCAGCAGCCCGGTTTCAGCGTATGAAAGGAAGGACACTATGAAAATTATTAGGATCGAAGAAATGGTTCAGCTGGTTAACCCGACACCGGGCAAGCCTCACCGATTGGACCTGGTCACACCAGAGCAAAGGGCAAAGGAACTTGGCGGCTTTCTGTCTATTGTCCCCGCGGGTGGTGAGGTGCCCTACCACTTTCACGAAAAAAGGGAATCTCTTCTTTTTCTCGTAAAAGGAGAGGCGGTAGAAATCGTTGAAGGTGAAGAGCACCCCGTCAAGGCGGGGGATGTCCTATATATCCCTGCGGGTGAGAAACACCAGATTGTCAACCGATCGGACGAGGATCTTCGGTATCTCGAATTTTTTACCCCCCTTGATGAGGACTTCATCGTAGTGGAATGAAAGCCAAGGGGTGTATTTTCATTGACTTTAGAGGAAACTTCAGTATCCTCTTTTAGATAGTCGGTAATCCTTTTTTTGACCTTCGCACTTAACACTTAATAAGACCTTTCAGCCTTCAAGGCTTTGAGGGGTTCGGCAAAGACAAAGTGATTCATTTGCTGGACGAATATCTGAAAAAGTGGAGACTCCCCCACCAATTGGCCCATGATAATAGGAAATTCCTATTTGGACACCCCGTGAATTAAAAATCCTAACCAGTTGTGCCCTCATCATTCGGTGATAGGGTTGATCGTTTGAAGATTAGACCCCTTGGTACATTTTGATGTGTTTTAACTCAATTCATTGAAAGGAGACAACCCTCATGAAAATTGACATTTTTAACCACATTTTCCCAAAGATTTTTTACGACAAGATGATGCAAGTGAACCCGGATTTAGAGGACATAGGGAAACGCTCTCGAGAGGTCCCCGTCATCTATGATTTGGATGCGCGATTCAAGGTCATGGACATGTTTGACGACTATGCACAGGTGATCTGTCTCGCCTCCCCCCCGATCGAACTGCTGGCCGGTCCTGATGTGACCCCCGACCTGGCAAAAGCCGCGAACGACGGTATGGCCGAATATGTGGCCAAATATCCGGACCGGTTCCCCGGATTCATCGCTTCGCTGCCCATGAACAACCCGCCGGCCTGCGTGGAAGAAATCGATCGGTCCATAAAAGATCTCAAGGCCGTTGGCGTTCAGGTCTTTACCAACGTGAATGGGGCCCCTTTGGATCTTCCCGAATTGAAACCCCTATTTGAAAGGATGAACGAACACGACCTTCCTATCTGGATTCATCCCGCCCGGACCGCAAAATTTCCGGATTACCTCACGGAAGGTAAGTCCGAATATGAAATATGGTGGACCTTTGGTTGGCCTTATGAGACCAGCGTGGCCATGGCGCGTCTCGTTTTTGGCGGCTATTTTGATGCCTACCCCAACCTCAAAATCATCACCCACCACATGGGCGGCATGATCCCCTATTTCGAGGGCCGCGTAGGCCCGGGATGGGACCAGCTTGGTGCCCGAACTACGGATGAAGATTTGAGTGTCCATCTCAAAAAATTGAAGAAACCTCACCTTGAATACTTCAAAGGATTTTATGCCGATACCGCTTTGTTCGGGTCCGTTTCAGGCACGAAATGCGGTCTGGATTTTTTCGGCGCGGACAATGTCCTCTTTGCTTCGGACAGTCCCTTTGATCCTGAGAAGGGACCCGGTTATATCCGGGAGACCATCAAGTTGCTTGACGCCCTCCCGATCGATGAATCGGACCGTCAAAAGATCTATGAGGGGAATGCCCGAAGGCTCCTTAAAATTTAAGTTTGAGCGAAAGCCTATTCGAACATGCCTAAAATATATCCCCTTTGGCCCCAAAGGGGATATATTTATAAACCCTCAGTCAGAAAGGAAAAAGCATGCCTCCAGTCATTGATCCGGATAAGTGCAATCTTTGCGGCGTCTGCGACGAGCATTGTCCCTTGGATGTCATTTATATGGAAAATGAAGGTGTTGATGTTCGGTACCCCTTGGAGTGCTGGCATTGTGGTGCGTGCCGGCAGGACTGCCCCACCGGGGCGGTGGACATCGAGTTTCCACTCATCATGCTTGGAGTTTGATGCAACGTCTTTTTCAAAGGCGTGAACTGTTCCTCAATCCGACCTCATAACTAGATGGGGCGGGAAAAGGAGAAGCACACGAATGGGAGAAGATCATCAAATTGAAACAGATGTGGCGATCATTGGCGGGGGAACCGCGGGCCTGAATTCAGCCATGGCCGCGGCTGAGAAGGGCCTGAAGGTTCTTGTTGCGGAGAAGGCCAATATCGAAAGGAGCGGTGCTATTGCGGGCGGCATCGATCATTTTCATGCATACCTTGAAACGGGTGAGGATTGGGATACGCGTGAGGCCTACCTGGGTTGGGTGTCTAAGATCTCCAAAGGGGCGAGCAGTCTGAAGGTCCAGGAGGCCGTCTACTGTGATGAATACAAGGCCGCTATCGAACGGGTCGAACGTATCGGCATCGCCCTGAGGAACCCGAAAACAGGGGATTTCTATCGGACCCTGGCCCTTGGTATGCCTGGCCCCTACGCCATCAACTTCAACGGTAAGAAACTCAAGCCGAAAATGGCCGAGGAGGTCAGGAGACTGGGCTGCAAGGTCCTGGGCAGGCTTCAAGTCACCAGACTGCTCTTGCACGACGGCGAAATAGCCGGATTTACAGGTTTTGACATGAGGACCGGTGACTTTTATCAGGTCCGTGCCAAGGCGGTCGTCATTGCCACCGGAAATACCAACCGGATGTTCAAACCGCAGACCGGCAACCCCTTCAATCTCTGGTATTGCCCGGCAGATACAGGGGACCTGCACCGGGCCGCCTACGAAGCCGGGGTGGAACTGGCCAATATGGAATATATCCGGATGACCATCGTTCCGAAAGGATTCAGCGCGCCAGGGTTCAACGCCTTTCTGGGTATGGGGTCCCACCTGATTAACTCGTTGGAGGAACGCTATCTCGAGCATCATCACCCGATGGGCGAGGCTGCTCCGCGAAATTTTGTGGTATGGGCGACCTATAATGAGCTCAAGGAGGGGCGAGGTCCGATTTATATGGACTGCCGTCACCTATCTCAAAAAGACCGGGAACACCTCTTTGAAACCCTTGGCTACGACAAGGATACCTTGCCCGATTTTTTCGTCAAAAAGGGATATAACCTTGAAGGCACCATGATCGAAATGACCGTGTCCGAACCCATGCAGGCGCGTCCGTCTGAGGTCTGCGGAAGCGGCATCAAGATCGATGAAAAATGCGCCTCGAATGTGCCGGGGCTTTATGCTGCGGGAGACAGTTCCGATCAGATGGGATGCCTTCACATGTGTGTCGCCGGAGGGTATGCGGCCGGTAAACAGGCTGCAGAATTTGCCCTCAAGACAAAAAATTTCAGGCCGGTTGACTCGGCCGAGACGGCTACTGAAAAGGACCGCATTTTCAGACCCCTGGGCAAAAAGACCGGGATCTCTTCATGGGAATTTGAAGACATCGTCAGGATAATTACAACCGACCACTTCGGACCGGTCAAGACGGAGATCAGCCTCAAGAGTGCCCTGGATAAGTTGAACAAGCTGGATGATGCCCATGGGGACCTCAAAGCGGACAATCTTCACGAGTTGATGCGGGTCCATGAGGCCATGAATATCCAGCAGGTGGCCAAGATCACTGCCACCGCAGCCATGGCGCGAAAAGAGACGCGATTTCCGCCCTATCACTACAGGGCGGATTTCCCGGAAACCGACGACGATCAATACTGTGGTTTGATTGTCATCAAGAAGGGTCCTGAAGGGGATATCACCACCCGCTTTGAGCCCCTTACCTATGAAATATAATTTCCTATTCGATCGTAAACAAAGAGAGAAGGTCGTCTTGGATCTCCCCGCGAGACGAGATCTTCGAAGGGTATCCTCGACTTTCGCTCAATGAGAGTATTGGGGTGGCAATAAGATGAAGTGGGCCAATGGTCCTATGATTGTTTTTGATAGAAAGGAGGTGGTAGTCCATATTGACGAATGCGGGCCGTTTTTAAATCAAGGCCCATTGAACAAATTCATGCACCCTAAAAATGGTTAGAAAGGAGTTCAAGATGCGCAAATTAAGACTTAGTTTTTTATTCGTAATTTTTAGCCTTTTCATTCTCATAGGTGTCGGGACCGCACTGGCGGTTGAACAGCTCTCCATGGGCACAGCCACGGTCGGCGGCTTCTTTTACAATGTCGGAGCACCGGTTGCACAGTGTATTAACAAGAACCTCCCTGATGTCAATGTCACCGCAGAATTCACGGAAGGGTCCGTGGAAAACCTCCGTCTTATTCAGAAAAAGGACGTACAATTGGCGGTGATTTCTCCAATGATCGGACATTTCGCACGAAAAGGAATCGCCATGTTTGAGGGCAAACCTGTCGATTTTCGAGTGGTCGTGCGCCTGCTGCCTAACGGCAATGTCTGGACGACGCTCAAAAAGAACAAGACGATCAACTCCATTCGGGATATCAAGGGTAAAAAGGTGGGGGTCGGTACCGGTGGGATCGGTGTCATGGCAAGGATGCAACTGGCCGCACACGGGATCGATTACAAGAAAGATATCAAACCCTTCTTTCCTTCAACGGGTGAACTGGCCACTCTGTTAAAGGATGGGAAAATTGACGTTTCCTTTCTGACCGAGGGGCTTGCCAAAATGGTCACGGCCACCCATGAGATCAAGATGATTTCCTGGCAGGAGGCGGATCGCAAAGCATACATAGAGAAAAACCCCTATTTTGGAGAGTTCTCCTACCGCCCCAACCACTTTAAGGGGGTGGATTATGAAGTTCAGACGGTCGATAACGGGATACAGCTTGTCACCCACGCGGATACGAGCGATGAGATGGTTTATAAGCTGGCAAAGGCCGTCATTGAAAATATAGACTGTATGGGCAAAATCTTCGCTCCTGCCAAGGCCCTTTCGCCGGAGTGGTGCGCTTCGAAACTGGGCAATCCATTTCATCCCGGCTCTATCAAGTATTTCAAAGATGCCGGTTTGATGAAGTAGTTTCGGATTTTAGAAGGAGGGGATAATGACAGAGGAAAACGGAGCCGAGGATCGTATTGCAAGGACACGTTCAGTCATTGGTAAATGGGTGTCCATATGTTGTTCGATTTTCGTGATCTACGCCCTGGCCACTATGGCCTTGCAGGATTTGCAACTTTTGAGCCTTTTCCTCGCATTTTCACTTGCCGTGGGCTTTGTTCATTATCCCCTCAACCCAAAGAGACCGGGCTCGCTGCCCCTCCTTATCGTTGACCTCATATTGGCAGTTCTCGGTTTTTCTTTCGCGCTCTATATCTATTTTGATTACTGGGAGTTTATCTTTCGCGTCGGGGATCCGACCCATTGGGATTTGTTTTTTGGTATCATCAGTATTGTGCTTATCTTTGAGTTGACCCGCCGCGTTGTGGGGTGGTCCCTGCTCATTATTGCCTTCGCTTTTCTGGCCTATGCCTTTTTCGGGCAGCACCTGCCATCGCCCTTTTCCCACAGGGGCTATGACCTGGAAAGGGTCGCCACCACGCTCTTTATGTCCAAAAACGGGTTGTTTGGTGTTCCTATGAGGGTCACGGCCTATTTTATTTATCTCTTCGTCGCCTTTGGGGCCTTTTACGAGACCTGCGGCGGCACGGCGTTTTTCGTCGATCTGGCGAGCGCCCTCTTTGGGAAGCTGAGAGGGGGGCCGGCCAAGGTTTCTGTAGCGGTTAGCGGTATGATGGGGATGATCTCCGGGAGTGCCGTCGCAAACACCGTCACCACAGGAACCCTGACCATTCCCCTGATGAAACGCATTGGATTTGCGCCCCACGTGGCCGGGGCCGTTGAAGCGACGGCCTCCACCGGCGGCCAGCTCATGCCTCCCGTGATGGGGGCGGCCGCCTTTATCATGGCGGAATATTTAGGTGTCCCCTATATCGAAGTCGCCAAGGCCGCCCTCATCCCTGCGATTCTTTATTTCATTGCGATTTACAGTGTGGTTCATTTTTATTCTCTGAAAATCAGGATCAAGGGCCTGCCTCAGAGTGAGATTTCCTCCATAAATTTCGTATTCCGTGATAAATGGATGTTTACGTTTCCTCTGATAGTTTTGATTGGGATTTTAGTTTTGGGTTACTCCCCGAGGATCGCCGTGCTCTATTCCCTGGTGACCATCGTGGCCGTCAGCTTTTTAAGAAAAAAATCCAGGATGATGCCCTCCAAGATATTAGATGCCCTGGCCAAGACGGGATATAACTGTGTGATGGTTGTCGGTGCCTGTGCTACAGCCGGCATCGTTATCGGAGTCGTTTTGTTAACGGGAATGGGAGGCAAAATCACTGCTCTTGTGATCACCCTTTCTGCCGGGTCATTGCTCCTCGCCCTTCCCATCGTCATGCTGGCATCCATCCTCTTTGGAATGGGCCTTCCCACAGTGGTCTGCTATGTCCTCCTTGCTGCAACGGTCGCCCCTTCTTTGATTGATTTAGGTGTCACACCCATGGCGGCCCATCTCTACATCTTTTACTTCGGGATGCTCTGCATGGTCACCCCGCCGGTCTCTTTTGCCGCCTATGCGGGCGCTGCCATCGCCAAGGCGGATCCCATGAAAACGGGTTGGACGGCCTGGACCTTTGCGTTTGCAGGTTTCCTCTTGCCCTATATGTTCGTATATAACAATTCTCTTTTATTGATGGGGCCGGTTTTCAATATCATCATCTCCATCTTCACGGCTATTTTCGGCGTCATCTGCCTGGGATCGAGCATCATCGGGTACCTGCTCAAGCAAACCCGGCTCTTTGATAGACTTCTTCTGTTTGCGGCCGCTTTTCTTCTCATTAGCCCCGGGGTGACCACGGATCTCATTGGATTCCTGTGCATTGGCATGGCAGTCGTCCTCCAATTGAAGGCAAGCCCGCGCTCCGTCACCCAGGGGGCGAAGATTTGAAAAACCGTTTCGGTTTTCCCATAAAGAGGGATTCCTCTTATTCCCTTTGACCCTTAAGAAAGCGAGGTAAATCGCACTGTGAAAGTGAAATATAATGCAGAAACGGTAGGTCATGCCTACCTTGAATTGCTCTCCATGAGAGGGATCGATTATTTTTTCGGCAATGCTGGAACGGACTTTGCCAGCATCGTGGAGGCGTTTGCGCACCGAAAAGTCGAGGGGAAGGAACGGCCACAGCCTATGGCGATTCCCCACGAAATTCCCTTAGTGGGGATGGCTCAGGGCTATTACCTGGTCACGGGAAAACCCCAGGCGGCCATGGTTCATGTCAATGTGGGAACGGCCAACAGCCTTGGTGGCCTCATGACGGCCAGACACGCCCGGATCCCTATTCTTTTCAGCGCCGGGCGAACGCCCGTTACCGAAGATGGAGAACTCGGTTCCAGAACCGGTCAGATTCACTGGCCACAGGAATCCTTCGACCAGGGAGGCTTGGTTCGAGAATACGTGAAGTGGGACTACGAATTGAGAATGCCGTCACAATTGGAAACCGTCGTGGATAGAGCCATAGCCATGGCTATGTCAGAGCCGCGTGGACCGGTATATCTATCGTTGCCTAGAGAAGTCATGGTGACTCCAATGGGGGAGGTAGAATTTGAGGAAGAACCACGCCAAAACCTTCCTACGTTTCATCCGGATCCTTCAAAGATCCAGGAGGCAGCCGATCTGCTGGCAAAGGCCGAATTCCCGTTGGTCATCACGTCGTCCATCGGACGCTCACCCGCTGCGGTTCAGCTCCTGATTGATCTGGCCGAGGCTTTGGGCCCTGGGGTCGTACCCTTTTGCGCGGAATTCATGAACTTCCCCGTCGACCATGCCTGCCATCTGGGTTTTATGCCCGGGCCTTACTTTGACAAGGCGGATGTCATTCTGGTTATAGATTGTGATGTTCCATGGTTTCCCAAAATGTTCAAACCAAAGGATTCGACCGTCGTGATTCAGGCCGGGATTGATCCATTATACAGCCGCTATCCTATACGCAGTTTCCCTTCCGATCTTACTCTTCAGGGGGATCCAACCCTTGTGCTCTCACAACTCACCGAAGTCATAAAGAATGATTCCAACTTGGACAGGGACAAAATCAAGCAAAGAAAGGATGAACTGGGCGAGATCCATGACACGGTTCGCAAAGAATGGCAAGACATGGCCATGAAAGTGGCTCAGGATGCCCCCCTCGATCCCAACTGGGTCTCACATCAATTGAATGCCGTCCTGGACGAGGATACCCTGGTGGTGAATGAATATCATAATGCGGTACCTGAACAGTGTCAGCTTTCTCCGGGGAACTACTTCGGCCCCCCCCATGTGGGCTATCTGGGCTGGGGTCTTGGAGCAGCCCTGGGGGCCAAGCTGGCCCTTCCTGAAAAAACCGTTATCGCCACGGTGGGCGACGGCTCCTACATGTTTTCGGTTCCAAGTGCCTGCCATTCCGTGTCGAAGTTCTACGAACTCCCGATCCTCACCATCGTCTATAACAACCGATGCTGGAACGCCGTGAAGCGCGTCACAAAATTGATTTATCCGGATGGTACTGCTGTCAAAGAAAACGAGTTCCCTTTAAGCGATTTGGGGCCCACCGCCGATTATGAAAAGATTTGTGAGGCATTCGGGGGATATGGTGAGAAGGTTGAAACCCCGGATCAGGTGGGTCCTGCCTTGGAGCGTGCCCTACATGCTGTTAAGCATGAGAAGCGACAGGCTCTACTCAATATGGTCTGTAAAATTCCTTAGAAATGGTTTTAAAATCCCCCCTCGGGCTCAATCTCTTTGTTGGGACAAGTGATCCGTGAACGGTAAACGGTAAACTGTGAACCGTTAAACTAAAAGAGCCAACAGGAGAGGAGGCATGAAGAGTGAGACTCCTCCCGCAGAGCGGAAGGCCTCAGGAAGACCCTTCGAAGTGATCTGAAAACAATACGATTACCAAGATTGCTAATATAGATCAAGGACGCCGCTGTTAAAACGAAAAGAATAGGAACGTCGAACTCGCCAGAGGCGAGCAAGCACTTGTCAGCCTCCGGCTGATCCAACGTCCAACATCGAATTAAGAATAAGGCATACTAAATTTTTTATAATAACCGAGCGAAGCGAATTCATCATTCGATGTTCAATGTTCGATGTTGGACGTTCAAAAAAAGCTTTACTCTACCGCTAACGAGTATTTCTTGTTCTCGCCTGAACGATAGAACCTTTACGGGCCCACCGCTAGGAGCGGTGGGTTTAGATCAAACTAAAGTTCTATATGCATCCCTTCACGGGCAAAGAAGATGTCCGTGTCTCCGAGATCCTTCCCGTTAAAATATTTCTCTTCCAATTCACCAATCTGGGTGTCGGTCCGTGTAGGATCATGATGGAACAGTGCCAGGCG
>JAQYVK010000346.1 GCA_030145585.1 Desulfatiglandales bacterium
TGGTGACATCCAGTCCCACAACCGTCAAGGGGATCCCTGAGGCAAACACAATACGGGCTGCATGTGGATCCACGTATATGTTGAACTCTGCAACCGGTGTCACATTCCCGGCAACATTGACAGCCCCTCCCATCAAGATGATCTGTTTTGTCGCTGCCATGGTTTCTTTGTCCTTTTCGATGGCGGCAGCGATGTTTGTGAGGGGTCCCAGTGCAATGATCGAAGTGGGCTCAGGAGTCACGGAAAGCTGATGAAGAATTTCATCCACCCCATCCCTGCCGGAGGTTGTCACTCCCTGAGGGGCATAGCGGCGGTTTCCCGCATCATCGAGACAACGATCGAGGCTTCCAAGTCCATCTTCTCCGTGAATGTGTGTTGCGAAAACCGGGTGCTTTTGAAGCGGTCTCGCAGCACCGCTCGCGACAGGGGGTCGTACTGCGGAAGGAAGGAGTGAAAACACCGTGAAGACATTTCTGGTCCCTGTCTCTACAGGGACATTCCCGCTGACGGTCGTAATCGCAGCGATGTCCAGTTCAGGGGATTGGAGCGCCAGCAAAATTGCCAGCGCGTCATCGATACCGGGATCCGTGTCTATAATAACGCGTTCATCCATATCAAAAGGTAACGTTCTTCTCCCAATTAAATGGGAGAAAGGATTCAAGTGGTTGTTTTCTGATGATTTCATCATAGCCTTTTCACAAACGGAGTATGAGGGGATCCCGATTTGGTGTCAAGCCTTATTTCCTCAATTCCCCTATCCCTTTTTACTTGTCACTCGTCACTATTTTTTACCCTTTGTGCCATGAGCCCTGTGCCTTGCGCCTTATGCGTGTGTCAAGGCTTATTTCCTCCAATCATTGCCCTTCCATTTTCGACGGTTTTGCAAATGTCCTCCTTCAGCCTATGGCACGACATTTCTCCTGTCCTTTTCCTTTCTCGGGAAGCAATGACTATTTTTGTGCTGCCCTTTGTGCCATGCGCCCTGAGCCCTACGCCTTATGCGTGTGTCAAGGCTTATTTCCTCAATTCCCAGCCCTTCCCATCCCGTACACCTTATGCCGTATACCTTACACCTTTCTTTCACCTATACTCTTTTCTCCTGGAAAAAAAACAGCTAAACTCTGAGCCAT
Source organism: Desulfatiglandales bacterium (assembly GCA_030145585.1). GTDB lineage: Bacteria > Desulfobacterota > DSM-4660 > Desulfatiglandales > HGW-15 > JAQYVK01. The sequence goes on from JAQYVK010000346.1 coordinate 1,131, forward strand.
CCTCTCACGGTCGAGGCGCTTAAAAATATGAAATGGCCGATTTTTTCAGGGTGTCCGAATAGATTAGAAAAACAAGGAGAGCCAGGAATTAAAATTTGAGGATTGCCGAAAGATTCCGGAAGAAGCCCTTGAGCGCGAATAGAGACCTAATTTTACTACGATAGGACCGATTTACCTCTGGATCCACCAGCCTTCTTTTTTTACTCATGATCGTTACCTTATGGCCTCAAAACCGGTTCCACGATGTTCATAGGTTCTATGGTTTTATGGAAGCGTTGGATGCCTTGACCGGGGTGTTCATAAATCGCAAACCCTGTTTTAGATTTCGGCGTGCGGATTCATATTCGGGTTTAATTCTCACCGCTTCAGAAAAATGGTTTACGGCCTCCTTGATCCGGCCCTGGTTCGCCAGAGCCACGCCCAAATTATTGTGAAAATCTGCCTTGCCGGGTGCGATCCGCAGAGCCTCGGTATAATGACTTATAGCCCGTTCAAATTCTTTCAGACCCACGAGAGCATTCCCTATCTCATAATGCGCCCTGGCGTCCTCGGGCTTTACTAGCAGTGCCTTTGAAAAATGATACACGGCCTCCTCAAATCTCCGCTGCCGCATCAACGCTATTCCAGACCTATAATGAACCTTTGCATTATCGGGCTTGATCTGTAGAGCCTTATTATAGTGGCCTATGGCCCGCTCAAATTCTTTAAGACCCACGAGAGCATTTCCCATGTCATATTGTGCTCTGACGTCCTCAGGATCTAACCGCAGTGCTTCGGAAAAATGGCTCACGGCCTCCTCATGTTTCTTCTGGCGCAGTAGAACGAGTCCCAAATTATAGTGCGCCTTCGCAAAGTCCTGCTTGATTTGCAGTGCCTCGGATAAATGGGTCGTGGCCTCTTCCAGTTTACCCTGGCCCATCAGGGCAGCCCCCAGGTTATTGTGTGCCATCGCAAAGTTCGGTTTTATTTGCAGTGTCTTTGAAAAATGGTTCTTAGCCTCTTCGACTCTTCCCCGCCCCATCAAGGCAACTCCCAGATTATAGTGCGCATTTGCATAGTTAGGTGCGATCTCAATCGCTTTAGAAAAATACGTTATGGCCTCTTCAAGGCGCCCCCGTTTGTCCAGAGCAACGCCCATGTTATAGTTCGGTCGAGCCTTTTGGTAGGATTTTCCCACACAATCACGCCAAAAGCTTAATTCATCACCCCATATGCTGTTTCTATCATAGGTCCAGAAGGAAAACATGGTCACCACGACACATAGCATACCAATCTTCAGCCACTTTGATCTCACATACCTGTGGGCGGATAGGACCACCAACAGGATGACAAGCATGGAGGGTAGATAGGTACGGTGTTCGTAGAGAAGTTCGAGGCCGATCACCGAGGATTCGATCACCAAATTGCCTAGAAACCAGAGAATGCAGAACGATATAAGACGCTCCTTTCTCGCCATAATGATGGCAAAGACAATCAAGCCGGCGATCAGCCCCAAGGAGAGCAGGGTCGTTATGGGATCTATCAATGAGTGGGAGATGGAGAAATAGTGGTCGATATTGAGCCTGGATGGATGGGGGAATATCAGGAGGGTGAGGTAAAAGAACACAACCCGAAACTCAGTCAGCACTCTTTGGGATAACGTAAAATCGTAATTCTTGAAGGTTAGGACTATTTGTTCTAAGGGATGTCCTCCTAAGTAGAACCATGCCACAAGACAGAGGATAATGATTAGGCCTGCAAGAGGGAGGATATGACGCCTTAACCAGGGCCAGCTCAAATCCTGAAAAAAATACCACTCATAGAGGAAGATGAAAAAAGGAAGGGTCGCGGAGATCTCCTTCGAGCCAAGAGACAGGATACCCGAAAGCAGACACCCTGCGAATAGGAGACGCTTTTTACCCTTCCTCTCCGAGAGGCGAGCCCTTGCATAGCACAAAAGAGAAAGGACATAAAACATGGCTGCCATGCTGTTCATTCTTTGGACAATGTATGTGATCGACTGGGTTTGAATCGGGTGAACGAGCCAGACCAACATCGTGAAAAATGGGACCCATTTATGAGATTCATGCCTCGAATGGCGCGATAGCATGCCCAGGGTTGCTTTCACCAAAAGGTAGAGAAAGATGCCTGTGGCGACATGGATCAGAATATTCACCAGATGGTATCCCGGCAAATTGTATCTATGGAAATAGTAATTCAAGGCGAAGCTGATAGTGGCGACCGGCCGGTGGTAGGAGCGGTCTTCAAAAAGCCCTATTTTTTTAGTTTCTTCCCATGTGAGACTCGTCAAGCGGATATGGGGATTCTTCTGGATATTATCCTGATCATCAAAAACGAAAGGGCTTTCCAGGGTATTCGAATAGATCAGAAAAACAAGGAGAACCACGAAGAAAAACTTCAGGGCTTCAAACCCATATCCCTTCGATACAGTATTCCTTGCTGTCGAATCCATTTTGTCCTGATAAGAACGATCCGAAATCTTATGTACAGTTCTCTTTTTTCCCATGGTGCTTATCGTTCAGGAGCTTGAAGCCGGGGGGAGACTCAAGGTTGCGGGAGAGGGCTGATTCGCCACCTCTCCCAAGTGTGTATTTGCAGAATCCATGCCAATATTACTTAACCAATAAATCGATAAATATTGATCCCCAATGAAAGGGCTTCGCTTCTTGGCAAGTCGAAGCCGGACCGTCCTCCACGGCCCGTTCTCCCCTGAAGATATGCTTTGGAGAGCGGGCGGCCTGCTACGGAGGATGGAAAGACGGCTGCGTCCTTTGCCGCCACCTTACACCGTACACCGTATACCCTATACCTTTCCTTCATCTACACCCTTCCTTTTTCGCTCGTCACTTGTCACTCATCACAATTTACTGCCCTTTGCGCCTTGCGCTCCCTGGCCGCCATAGCCGGCCCACTGCTAGTGGGCAAGCGAAGGTGGCTGCCCTTTGCGCTATGCGACATCCCTCTTGTACTCTGGGAAAAAACCCGCTAAACTCTGCATAATCCTTTTATGATCGATAAAGGTACAATTAAGGAGGGATGATAAACATGTCCCAGGTCATCATCAATAAAGCAAATTATGACAATCCGGAGATCGATTTGGTTTTAAAACCTCTTGGAGGAATGGAAAATTTTGTAAAAAAGGGTGACAAAGTCCTCTTGAAGGTGAACCTCCTGTCAGCCAAGGAACCTGAGAAGGCTGTGACCACCCATCCGGATTTCATCAGGGCGGTGGCGAAGGCGGTTAGAGTAGCGGGCGGCAGCCCCCTTATCGGTGACTCCCCGGCAGGATTATTCTCAAAAAGGGCCCTCAAGAAAGCGTACAAGCGCTCAGGGTTGGAGGAACTGGCCAAGGAAGAAGAGATCCCTTTGAATTACGACACCGATTCCAGAAAGCTGGACATTCCTGAGGGCTTGAAATTGAAAAAATCACCTTTTTGTGACTTTGTGTTTGATGTCGATAAGATTATCGCGCTTCCAAAGTTGAAAACCCACTCATTTCAATATATGACGCTGGCGTGTAAGATCATGTATGGCGCAGTACCCGGTCTAACCAAGGCAAAATATCATGCCAAGTTCCCCAGAAATATGTCCTTCGCCGACATGATGCTCGACATCCTCACGCTGATCAAACCCCAGTTGTACCTCATGGATGGCATCCTCGCCATGGAGGGCCAGGGCCCCGGGGGTGGTGATCCCGTTGAGTTGGGATTGGTTTTGGCATCCACGGACCCGGTGGCCATGGATATCGCCGTGTGTCGCACCTTTGGAATAGAGCCGGTGGGCATTCCGGTTCTGAAGAGGGCAAAAATCAGAAACTTGTGGCCTGAACAGATTGAATATCCCCTGCTACAGCCTGAGGATGTGATCTATAAAGGGTTCAAGTTGCCATCCACCGCTGAGCATCTGTTAACAGGCAAAAAGGCCCCCAAAAAAAGCCCGATCATTACAGATAAATGCATTGGCTGTGGGGATTGCGAGGAGATATGCCCCAAAGAGGCGGTCCGGGTCAATGACGAACTGGCCAAGATCAATTATTCAAAATGCATCCGGTGCTATTGCTGCCATGAGGTTTGCCCCGAAAACGCCATAAAATTAGGGACTATAAAGGCAAAATAATTTATAACGGTGAACGGTGAATAGTGAACGGTAAACGGTAAATCCGCCGTCTCTGTGGTGGACTTACCCGCCGTCTTTGTGGCGGACGTACCCGCCGTCTTTTTGGTGGTTTGTCACGCTCTGCGCTCTGCGCTATGCCCTATGCGCCCACATAAGTGGGCTTAATCCCTTGACAAATTCACATAAATTCTGTTTAATTCATTAATAGTTTGGGAGGAACCTCACCAAAGCGGAAACTGCTACGAAAATCTTACTTCACAAGTCTTTTAACAGCCTCAACTCCCTGACAGACTTTCGGACTATCCTTGAATTCTTCCAAAGGCACAAAAGAGTAAAGTCAAAATCTGGTTTAAAATTTATAATCATGAAGACCTAAAGCTGCGACAATTTCGTTCGCGAAAAAGACATGAACCACAACCTAGTGTCCATATAACCACTCACCTTTCTTTTCCTGGAGTACTCACCAAATACGGGTCATCTCCAATTTAGTTGAAGGAAAACTGTGGAGTTCATTTTCAAAGAGGTTGCCCAGATTAGAAGGATTCAAGGAGCCGAGGGGTCAAGGATTCCAGTGAAAAACCATAGAAATACATAAAGCTAAAAGATTTGAAGAGATTTCATAAACGCTGTTTGGATATCTATAGGGTAACCGGAAAATTCAGAGAACAAACTCGACATATTATAGTATTACGGTTCAGGATAAGAGATGTTTAAAGCATTGATGAGATTGTCGCAAAACAGACACCTGAACCCTTGAATCCTTGGATCCTCGAATCCTCTTCTCCAACTAATTTGGAGAAGAATCCCCATTATTAACTATCTTAACCATCAAGACTAAGAAAGAGGCGAGCAATGGAAAAATTATCCAAGAACAATACCCTTTTCAAAATTAAACGCCTAAGAAACATTATCATTGTTTCTTTATCGATAGTTACATTATTGTCCCTATATAATGTGTTTTTCATCTACCCTT
>JAQYVK010000347.1 GCA_030145585.1 Desulfatiglandales bacterium
AGTTTTCGACCCTGTTCCACGGCGTCGGTGGCGAAGACCGACCTGGATTGCGTGTTCATCTCAATGACTTTTTTATACATTTGTACGGCCTCAGCCTTTTTCCCTTCCGCCTCATAGATGGTCCCTATACTGAGAATGGCATAGGGGTTAGTGCCATCGAGCTGGAGGGCCTTTTGAAACAACCCTTCGGCGAGATCATATTCTTTTTCCTGAAGTTGCTCATAACCGAGACTGGTAAACCGCATGCTCTCCGACTCAAATTGTTTTTTCGGATACAACTTGACCGCACCCTCACGAAGCTGTTCAATCTGAACTCTCTTTTCGTGGTATATCTCCCCTGCTTCCCTGGGATTTTCAATAATATGGGGGGTGATAAAGATGAACAGGTTTTGTCTTGCTTGTCTATTAGACGCAGATTTGAATAACCAACCCAATCCTGTGATGTCTCCGAGACAGGGGGTCTGGGTTTTGCCTGCTGACGTGACCTCGTCGATCAAACCGCCGATCACCACCGTGTTCCCATCCTTAACCACCAAGGTGGTCTTGGCCAGGCGCTTCAGGGTGGTTGGCAGGCCCTCCGAGGATTCCTCTTCAATCACCTGGGAGACCTCCTGGGTGAGCTTCAGGCGGACAAACCTTTCCTGGTTTATTTGGGGGGTAATATTGAGAGTGACCCCGACATCTTTGTACTCGAAGTTCGTGAAGGCCCTGCCGGCATCGGTTTCGTCCCGGCTGGTTATAAATGGGATCACTTTCGTCACCTGGATCTCCGCCTCTTCATTGTCGGTCGTCATGATCTGGGGCGTGGACAGGATGGTGATATCCGTATTCGTCTGGAGGGCCTTGACGACCGCCGCAATGCTCGGAAAGCTTATACCACCGATAGTAATCGCCTCGCCGAGAAGACCAAATGCAAACCCGGTGGTGGCCGTTGAGAGGACGTCCCCGGCCAAAGAGGATCCAAATAGAGCTACATTCCTGGACACGCCGTCACCGCCGGTCGTACTGCCCACTACGTCGGCCGCCTGCCACTGAACGCCGAGCTCGAATTCCTTATCCGTATCCACCTCCATGATCAGGGCCTCGAGGTAGACCATCCGCCGGGTGATATCCAATTTTCGGATCACATCTTCCAGAATCCGATAGTCTTCCTTTTTTGCCGTAATCACTAGGGAATTGGTTGCCTTGTCCGCAACAATCTGGACGTCCTTTGAGACCACCGGCGCCCTCCCCTTTGCGGCATCCGGCGTTTGTTTGGTGGGAATCGCCATCAGGACCTGGGAAAGCTCCTCCGCACTGGCATGCTGAAGATAATAGACCTGGATGTCCCCCTCACCCCGGGGGGTTTCCTGATCTAAAAGCTTTACGAGCTGTATAATCCTTTCCGAATCGTCTTCGGATGCCAACACGATGAGGACATTGGTCCTTTCATCCGGCACGATTTTAATTCCGGCCGCGCCCGGCGTGCCTTTTTTGGCTTGCGCGGCCCTTGTCTGGAAAATCGAGGTTAAGGTTTTGGACATCAGTGAGGCTGACGCATATTGAAGGGGAATAACGGATACTTCTTCACCAGTACCCTCCACATCGATCACATCGATAATACGGAACAGACGCTTTATGTTGGAGAGCACATCGGTCACGATCAACATGCCCGTGGGGGGGTAGGCAACGATCACACTGCTTTTTGAGATAAATGGCGCCAAGAGTTTTCTCAGCGCGTTCGGGTCAGCAAATCTCAGATGAATAAGCTGTGTCACCACCTTGTCTCGCGGCTTGATGGGTACTTTTCGGACCCTCGTTTCGATGTCTTTGGATCGGGCCTGGACCGCCGGGACGACCTTGATAATCTTTCCGGCGGGCACCGTAGTAAAGCCGTGCACTTCCAGAACGGATTCAAAGACCTTATAGGCTTCATCGACAGAGATCTTTGTGGGGGAGATGATGGTGACCTTTCCCTTAACGGCCTTGTCAACCACAAAATTTTTCCCGGTCAGTTCACTAATAAACTTGATAAAGATCTGGATGTCCACATTGTCAAAATCAATGGTGACAAAACGGGCATCCGTCGTTTGATTATTGGGGGATTTCTTTTCCCCAGTCGCTGCACCTTTGGAGTCGGTTTTTTCTTCGCTCTGAACGGTTGTTCTTGGGACGGGCCTCCTCGATGGAAGCGTTCTCTGGTTGGGTCTAATCACTCGCTGTTGGATAAGCGTAGGGTTTGATGGCGTCACGTCTTCTTCGCCTGCGATGCGGGCCCCCTGTGCTTCTGGGAAACCCATAAACAGCCATAGCAGGACCCACAAAACCGTGGATGCATATTTTAATGTTTTATTAAATTTCATGGGTATAGGAAAATGACCTACCCCGCAACCATGCACCGCGAGCGGCATCTTCGGCAAGCGGGATCCACCGGAGGTGGACCTATCTTTGGTTCACTCCGACAAGCCGTGGGGTATTAAATCCAAAGGGTCTACATCAGTTCTCTAAACTCGGGCAGATGTCGGAGACTTTCAAGATCCGTATCCTTTCGTGCCCAATCCCTGACCGTAGGGTCCAAGGAAACGGCCTTTTTCAGTTGCGCCAGCGCCAGTTTAATATCACCCCTTATGGCATTGAGGCATGCCAGGTTGTAAAAGGGCTCAGCATATCTTGGCTTCAACCGAACGGCCTTTTCAAGGCTGCGCTGGGCGGCAACGTAGTCTCTTTTGCTAATCAAGATTACGCCAAGGTTGTTTAAGGCATCTACATATCCCGGATCCAATCGAAGGGACTCCTCGTAGAGCCTCCTGGCTTCCTCCAAACGTCCCTCCTTATGAAATTGCCTGGCCCTGTCATAGGTTTCCTGAGTCTTACCCGGGTTTGTTTCTTGAAGCTTTCTCGGACCGTTTTTCTCGGGCCTACCCAGGGCAGTTTCCTGACGTTCTTTTAAGCCGCTTTCCCTGGGCTTACTCGGGACGGTTTCCTGAAGCTTTCTCAAGCCGATTTCCCTGGGCTTACCAGGGACGGTTTCCCGCGGTTTTGCCAGACCAGTTCCTTTAGGAGTCGATTGAAAACTTTCCTGATCTTTTTCAAATGGTTCCGGGGTTTGTGAAGATGTGAAATCCAACCATGAATCATAGAAGAAAGCAAGAAAAATGACGATTATTAGTGGAATGGCCCACAAGATTGTTCTTCCGCTAAAAATTCGCCTTTTTCTTCCTCTTGCGGCAAGTATACCACTGTATCTCAGGGAGTGGACATCTCTGTCTTTTTGGGCCTTTTTCAGGGCCTCATTAATATGGCTCATCAGGTTTGATTTTTACGGTTAATGGACATTAAGAATGCTTAAGACATGCCTGTGGATGAATTTCCTCCCCCCCCCTTCATATTTATGCATGTCCCATAAGTTTTTACTGGACACAGGGGATGAGATGCCATCCATGAATTAATGATCTAAAAATCCGAATATCTAAGCGCGAAATCCGAAACAAATCCGAATGTCGAATGACCCAAATTCAAAACAACCACCTCATTCTGGCAAAACTCTGTCTTAATTCGACAGGTGGGAGAAGAAAACAAGTCATCACTGCAGCTAAGCCGGATTTTATTGGTACTTATCCCTCACAAAAATATGGTTTAAAATTTTTCGCGCATTTCAGAACTTATTAGGAAAAAGTTCTGAGATTTTAGCCTATTAAAAAGGCTCTTCTGTTTTGGTCACTGGAAATTAGAATTTTGATATTGTTTCGAGTTTCGGATTTCGAATTTCGAGTTTTCTTGAATTATATTTCTCGGCTTCGTGTCCCACACCCCCAGGGTCCAACAGCCGACTTGCGGGTAAAGATCAGCTTCCTATGGATAGGGGGAATCGGAACCGACACTATTGGGTCATCTGAAACAACAGGGCCCTGGTTCGAGGACCCACAATACCGTCCGCTGGTATTCCGAAATCCCTTTGAAACGCTCGTACCGCGCTGAAGGTTGATGCACTGTAAAAGCCTGTGGGCTCTATTAGATACCCGATATCTTGTAATATCTTCTGTATTTGCAATACCTCCGGGACATCCATCCCCTTCTCGAGGCTCTCTTTTTGCTCTTTGTGGAGGTAGACCCATGAAACCTTCCTGCCCCAATGTCTCATGATAAAGTCCCTCGCAAGAAGCCACTCCCTGCCTCCTGCATCGATGGCAACCGCCCCCCCTTCGGTGACTTGCCGGATTAACAGGTAGAGGGGGGTGGCCGTATTTCCATTCGAGTGGCTGTATCGTTGCACCCGGAAGGGCTTCTTTAGCATGACAAAATATTCCGGTGCCAGATCGAATGTAACCAGACTCTGAGGGGATTGCTCTATCTGCTGATTGTTTTCCCCCCCGACACCATTAAAGAGACCAAAAAGGCCCACGACACTGGCCTTCTCATCCAGAAACAGGGCCACGTTCTTCTCAGGCTTCTGGGTATTTACCGGTTCAGCGTCTCGCTCAATGGGAGTGACGACCTCCTTTACAATGTCTTCTTTTAGAGGAGTAACTATGGTCTGCTTTTCGTTCCCATTAACCGGCAACCGGTGTTGGACCTTTTCAGGTTCGGAGGATTTTGTTTGGCTGGAAGTTGTCTGAACCGGAGGAAGGACTTTCAATTTTAGCCCATCTAGGAATGGGCCCAAAATGGACTCTTTGTAGCTCAATCCGGCAAAGCCTGCAACCATGATCAATATAAGGAGCAGCAGGGTAAAGGATGCATATCGTTTCCATGTCCAGGCAATGGCCTGTTTATCCCCGCTTGTGTCCCCATAGAGTTCATGAATAGCCTTCCCGGCTATTCCCTTTGACAGGGTATGTTTCTCCTGAGCGTAGGCAATAAGGAGAGATCGGTCACAAACCGCATTAATCCGTCTTGGGTTGCCCCGTGAATATCCATAAATCTTCTTGAAAAACCCCCTTGTGAGCTCCAGGTTTCCTCGGCCACCCGCCACGACCAGTCGGTGCTCCACATATCCCTTGATATCCTTGGAATCAAGAGGCTTTAGATCATACCGCACCATGATGCGTTCATTGAGTTGCTTCAAGGACGGCGACGCAAGGAGATCATTCAGTTCTGTTTGACCGACGAGTACAATCTGGATTAATTTTTCCTTTTCCGCCTCCAGGTTGGAAAGCATCCGTATCTGCTCGAGGACACCGTGTGAAAGGTTTTGAGCCTCATCGATCAAAAGGACCGCATTGCCGCCGGTTCTATAAGTTTCCAACAAAAAGTGATTGAGCGCATCGATATAATCCTTTTTACTCTTCGCTCCGGCGTCCATTTTGATGCCGAATTCCTGGTTGATGGTCTCCAAGAGTTCGATGTCGGAAATAAAGGCATTGAACAGGAGCGCGCTCCTGGTAGAGGCGTCCAGGTGACCCAGAAGCGACCGGCAGATGGTGGTTTTGCCGGTACCAATGCCCCCGATCATTCTTATAAAACCTTTGCGCTCCTGAATCCCGTAGAGGAGATGGTCGAAGGCCTCTTTGTGATAAGGGCTCAGATAGAGGTACCTCGGATCCGGGGATAAATTGAAGGGACATTCTTTTAAACCAAAATAGGAGGGATACACAGCCTTACCTCATTTCATAATTGATGGTTTTCTGTCGCCCTCTCCGGGTTATCTGGATTGAGATTTTGGAGCCTGATTTTATTTTTTCATACATGGAAAGAATATCATCGGGACTTTGAATCGGGGTTTCATCGATGGCCTGCACCACATCGCCATTCCGCAGGCCCAGTTTTGTGAAGATGGAATTTGGACGTATGCGAGAAATGGAGAGCCCATCGGCTTCACCGTTTTTGAAATGGGGCCGGATACGCACCTGTGATAACAGCGTGTTGATATTTTTCATGGATTTTTCTATATCAGTGCGACGGACCCTTATAGAAGTCTGGTCCCCTGAAGCGATTGATCGGCCCTTCCCATTTCCGGATTTTGATGAGTCGTCTTCCTCCATAGTGAGGATTTCGTCTTTGTCTCCAACCCGCAAGATCACTTTTCCCCTCAAAATCACTTTAACCACGGCCCCCTGGACGCTGTCCCCTACCCTGTAGAGGCCCTGCTTCCTCAATTTCTTCTCCTCAATAACGGCAACGGCATTTTGTTCGCTCCCCGCGACCGTACCCAGAAGGGCGATTTTTAGGGAGGTAGGTTCAAGGGTTTCAATGGCTTCCGGCTTTGTGTTTACCACTGCCTTTTCAACGGAACCGAACAGATTTCTACCGTTAATCACCTGGTAATCCCTCAAAGGAGGACTCTTTTTCTGTTTCACTTCAGGTGCCTGCTGCGTGAAGATCTTTTGGGTATTCATTTGCCTGAGTTGTGAACGGACGACCCGATAGAAAATATCGACGCCGACATAAACGATGACGGTTAACGCAATAAGGTTGAATATAGTGCGGTAAAGTTTCAGCATGACTCAAATAAATAAAGTATCGACCTGTGTTGCTGTTATTATGGGGTTAACTTCTGGATTGAATTAAGCTTCCCCTTTATCCAACATCTTTGGAGTAATGGAGTGATGGAGTAATGCAAATACCAGTGCTCAATGTGTTGTTTTATTTTGAGGATCATCTCCAAATTAGTTGATCGATGATCAGGGTTCCAGGATTCCAGGGGTCAAGGGTTCGAGTGAAAAACATAATAATTAAAATCGCATAAACGTAGCACAACCTTGTCTTATATCCAGGCTTTATATATTGCCTTTAGAGAAATGTAAGGTCGTTAAAGTGAATAATATTATCTGGAGCCCTGTATTATCTCAGAGCGCAATGTTTAAGGTTAAAAAGGGTAATTAGTTTTTGTAATTCATGAACTTCAATTTGCTTTTAAATCGATTGAAAACAAACACTTGAATCCTTGACCCCTTGAATCC
>JAQYVK010000348.1 GCA_030145585.1 Desulfatiglandales bacterium
GATGCACAAATACATCCGGCCCATCTTCCTGCTCGATGAATCCAAAACCTTTACTGTCATTAAACCACTTCACAGTTCCATTTGCCATGATACCATCCTCCTTTCGTAATATTTCAACGTTACAAACTGAAGGATGATAGCATCCCACAAGCAGGTAATTCCCACAGAAAGAAACCCTCCCGCCAATTTACCGGCGCGAATTAATTGATGATATATCCTAAGCGTCTTTATACGTAAAAGCAAGCAAAATATTTATTTTTTTTTAGGAATATCAATACATCAGTGAAACTGAAGCCAGTCCTCTTATTTGATATTTTTTTCACATGTCCAAAGTTTGAAATGAGGAATTTCTCTAATTATATTAGATAGATAGTGGAGATTTATTGCCATGTCTGGCCCGCCATCCCCGCCCGCCAGCTCTGTAGCGGGTTGTCCACCGAAGCTGGCCTGTCACCGACGGACCGGCTTTGGTGGAAGTATTCTTCGGCGGTGGAGGCCTGTCGGAGGTCCAAAAGGGCCGTTCTCTATTCAGGCCTTACACCCTATACCTTACACCTTACACCATTCTCTTATTATACCCTGTACCTTTCTTTTAGTTACATCACTTTCCTGCTTTTCAAATAGATTTATGTGGCTTTTGCAGCTTTGATATTGCATTTTCGGGTACTTATGGTAGACTGACAGCATCGTAATTAATTGTTTTTATGTAAGAATGCAGGAGGACCATCAAATGTCAAAATCAAGAGATATAAAAAAAGGCGATAAGAAAAAACCCAAGAAAACTGCTAAAGAGAAGAAACAGGAAAAGCGAGAAAAGAAAAATAAATAATTTGCGCCTTGATTGAGCTAAAGCAGCTGTTCGGCTGAAAAAGACTATCAGCAGAACATCAGATACCCCAGCTTCGATTCGCCATTTAATTATTTTGCCCCACGCCCTACTCACTATAGGCCATGCCCTTTGCGCCACCTGGCTCGGCGTAGCCGGCCCGTCACCGACGGGCTGGCGAAGACGGCTTTTCTATACTTCCCTATTGAAAGTCAGGAAGCTGTCCTCTTTTTTAGTTACTAACGGTCTTCAGGTGACTGTAAGAAATTGAGCATCTACAGTCACCCTGACTGTAAGAAATTGAGCATCTACAGTCACCCCTACAGTCTTGATTTGAATTAGTGGAAATTAGTGTGGATTAGTGGTTCCTTTAGCGTTTTCCGATATCTTCCCTGGATATCACTATAGAAGTTCCGAATTATTTTCATGTCCGCCTCGATATTTCCGGTCGGATGAACGATCAGTCCAATCCCCCCGGCCTTACGAGGATAATCCAGATACCCAAGGACAATAGGGACATGGGCACCCTTTGCAATATAATAAAATCCGGTTTTCCAGTACATGACCTGTTTGCGGGTACCGGAAGGGGGGACCAACATCACCATTCGGGGATGGGCATGAAAGGCCTCAATCGACTGTGCCACAACATTATGTGACCTGGAGCGGTCGATGGGAAGAGCGCCCAGCCACCGGAAGAAAGATCCCAGAGGCCAGTGGAACCATGTCCCTTTCATCATGATAAGAGGTTTGATCCTCAGAATGAAGGCGAGACACATGGTGTACACAAAATCCCAGTTAGAGGTATGGGGAGCTGCGATGATGACATATTTGGTGATATCCGGCCTTTGCCCCTCCGCCTTCCATCCTGTGAGCTTGAAAAATATCAGCGATAGCCAACGCATCAGATTTATAATAATGGGTGTATCGTGAACTGTCGTTTGCATGATTAGATCCTTCTCAAAGACCATTTTGGCCCCTATTAGGAATGAAATTAGTAGAAGCCAACTCAAAAATAAAAAAAATAGTTCGAGGTTAAGGACTTAAAAAGAGAACCGCAGAATATCGAACAAGGAATATCGAATATCGAAGGATTTGGAAAAACATGAACTAGAGGTTTGGTTGATCGATTTTGCATTTCGGATCTTCCATATTGCGAAATCTTTACCAAAACAAGAATTTGATTTGACATTTGTTCTTTCCTTCGTGGCTTCCCTAAAAAAAGTACTCCTCAAACTTTGAGCGCAGCGATCCTCCAACCGTGAAACACTTTACTTCATCATTCGAAATTCCTTGTTCGATATTCGATATTCGTTTTTAAAATCACTCGACCCCTCGACCCCTTGAATCCTTGAATCCTTCTATCGTTACTATTCGAGCCGGACGCAGAGATCACGCTATGTGGCATTTTTTAGATTTTTTTTCCTAACATAATGTTTAATCCATCCCCACAAGAGTAAAAGGATCCCGGAAACCAGAGAAATCCGTCCCAAATAATCACCATGTCGGGCATAAAAGGTTTTGCCTTTGCGAAGACGTATCTTTCCCTTGAGTGTGGCCTTTTTCCACCAGGGAGTCTGGGCCATGACCGAGCCTCTTGCATCTATAAACGCAGAAATCCCGTTATTCCCCACACGAACCAGTTCTCTCCGGGTTTCGATGGCACGAACCGGGCTGAAGTTGAAATGGTGCCGGTAGCCCGGAGTATTTTTCCACCATCCGTCGTTTGTGATCATGGTGATAAAGCCCTTTTCCCGGGGCAGGTTTTGGGCGCTATAGAGACCGAAGACGGACTCAAAACAGACAATCGGCAGGATGCTGATGGAAGCATCAGGCAATAGAAAATGGGATCTTTCCTGACGAAGAGAGTAGGTGCCGGTGTATCCGCCGAGCTCCAGAGAGTATTTTCCCAGAAATCCCAGATACTGCACAAAGGGCATGCGCTCGAACAGGGGGACCAACTTGGTTTTGTGATAGAACTGGGGTGGAGACCCTGGTGACAGAAGCAGAGCTGTATTGAAGGGTTCGTAATAAAAGTTCTCCTCCTTATTGAATCGACTTCCTGGAGGAATATCTTCATCACTCAGCTTCTGAAAGCTGTGTACTCCCAAAAGAATAGTCAGTTTCGGGTATTTTTTCTGGAAATCCAGTAATTGGTGAAAGTAGGGTGAGGCTTTAGGGTCTCTTTCATCGATCTGCTGAACAATGAGGGTTTCGGGGCCAAGCAGGAAATTTGTTTCGTCATCGCAAATGGTGTCAGCTACCTTGAAGAAATCTTTCAGGTGTTGGGCTTGTTTTTCCGGTACGAATTTTTCCGTATAGGGATCCAGGTTAGGCTGAATCAAGGCTACCGTAACTGTTTCTCCTTCTTCTTTAAAATTTTGAAAAATAAGATAGGATGCAAGGGCAGGGACGAGAATGAGCAGGAGTATTCCTGCACCCACCGGAGCGCTTGCGGCCATGCCCCTTTTCCGATAAATATCCCATCCTTTCAATATTGCAAGATTGGTCAGAATGATCCAGAGTGTCCCACCACGAATGCCGGTAAACTCGTACCATTGAATGAGCTTTGGCGCTGTGGCCAGCGCGTTGCCCAGGTTGAGCCAGGGCCAGGCCAGGTCCCAGGATTGATGGAAATACTCGTATCCCATCCAAATCAGCAGAAAAGGAAATACCAATGGAATGTTCAGACGCGTTCGAGTGCGGCTTATCATCCAGAATACGAGCGCCTGCACCAGTGCATTGGCGAAAATGATGAGAATCGCCCCCAACAGCTGTGCCTGTGCAATCCACCAGGTTCCCAGGATGTTCCACAACAGGAAGCTGACAAAGGCGTAGTTAAAAAGGGTGTAGGGATTTGGGTGATGTCGGTTCTCTTCCTCCAGCATCAGGAGAGGCACCCAGGCAATAAAAATCAGGAAGAACAAGGAGGGAATAATCCATGGAAGCCCCAATAACAGGCCGCTGCTCAGGGCAAGAAGAATGTTTTTTCGAATATTCATTGCGTGAGTTATTTATGGAAGAGGGGTCAGGCCTCAACATTCAACACCCCTGATCTTTCTCTCGTCACTTGTCCTGCCTGTCCCGCCATCATGTTCACCGAAGCCGGTCCGTCCCCGACGGCGGAAGCTTGTTGTAAATCCGGCTTGTCCCGCCATAGCCGTCCCATCGTTGATGGGCTGGCGACGGCGGAAGCCTGCTGGAAGTCCTGAGCGACGTCGAAGGGTCGAAGGGCAGCCTCTTGTGACGCCTTACGCTATGCGCTCTGCGCTTCTTGGCTCGGCGAAGCCGGCTGCCCCATGCGCGGTATTCCGGTTAAATTCGCATGAGAGCCTCTGCGTTGCCGTGTGCGATCTTTTCTCTGTCGGCGGGGCTCACTGGAAGCTGTTCGAGGAAAGTGTTCGCCACTGACATCGATCCAAAAGGATAGTCGGCTGAGAAAATGATCCGGTCGACACCGACCTCTAACAACAGGTTGAGGAACGGTGGGAGGAAGTTGAAGCCGCTAACCGTGTAGTGGATGTTTTCCCGGAAGTAGGCGCCGATCGGGCGACGGAGTTTCGTCACTTCCGTCGGAAATTGAATTTCGATTCTGGGCAGCATGAATGGAAGCGCTTCGCCCAGGTGGCCGATGATAAGCTGCAAGCGCGGGAACCGGTCGAGTGCTCCGCTGAGGATAAGGCGGAGGGTGTGGACGGCGGTTTCGATGTGCCATCCCCAACCCCCCATCGACAGCAGAGTCGTAATCTGCGCCGAAAAATTTCCGGTGTAGGAGGCATCGATCACCGGCTGCGGAGGCGGTGTCGGATGGATGTAGAGCGGGACTTGCAGTGCTTCGGCACGCTCCAGGATCGGCCAGAAGGCCTCATCGTCCAGGTAGCGGCCATGGGTGTGGCCGTTGATGTAAGCCCCCTTGAAGCCGTGTTCACGGACCATGCGTTCCAACTCGTCGGCGGCCGTGTCCGGAGCCGGGGTCGGCAAGCTGGCGAATCCGGCGAGACGGCTCGAGTGCCGCCGCACCGCGTCCGCAAGGACATCGTTTGTATCGCGGGCCATCTCTATTGACTCGGCCGCGTCGAGTTGATCCACACCTGGAGCGACCAGAGACAGGACTTGCACGTCGATACCGGCTGCATCCATGTCCGCGATCCTGCCGTCCTCGAGATCGCACAGTCGATCGAAGAGTTGGGCCGCATCTGCCCGCTTTTTGAAATGGCTCCCTGGACCTTCGAGGAAGGTAGGGGTCGCGAAGTGCTCTTCAAGCGTGATCGTTCGGGTCGTCGTCTTTGATACTTTTGATTCACTGGTCATGGAGCATCCTTTCTCTTTAGGGTGAAATTTTGGTATCTAATAATGAAATTGAGAGGTTAATAAAGTTTACGGGAAGCCCTTTGCCTTAAACGTGAAACACTCTCTTTTGACAGGTTATAGTCTATCCTTAAAAAAGGTCAAAGTGGAAAGGTTCAGTAAGGAACAGGGGCAGATCTCAGCATTCAACAGCTTTGATAATGAATTACTTAAAGATCCCCTCTAAGTCAATAAATTTCAATGAATTTGGTGGCTTTTTCCATTTATCCCAGCTATGAGCCTCTATCATTCACCATTCACCATTCACCCCTCACCGCTCACTGTTCACCGCATTTATGCCTTACGCTTCGCGCCGTGCAACCCGACACCTTGATATGAGAAATCTTCATTGACACAATTCTGTAAT
Source organism: Desulfatiglandales bacterium (assembly GCA_030145585.1). Lineage (GTDB taxonomy): Bacteria > Desulfobacterota > DSM-4660 > Desulfatiglandales > HGW-15 > JAQYVK01. The sequence continues at coordinate 5,538 of JAQYVK010000348.1, forward strand.
TTCCCTATACTTGTTCTCTTGGAAAAAAACAAACCATTCAAGAAGAGACATATCAATAGGTTTTCACTATTCAATCCAGACCGTCAAAAAACCAACATTCACTTTCACTTTTCGCTTCTCCTGATTCGGGGTGATATATGCGATCTTTTATTTACGAAAAAGTTGACAGTTTGAAAGAAGCTTTCGATGCTGTCTCGGCCTCGCAGGGAGGCTCCGTTTTCATGGCAGGCGGTACGGATTTGTTGGTCCAGATAAAGGAAGGACAAATCCAACCGGAGAGAGTCATCGATGTTAAGGGCATCCAGGAAATAGACGGGTTGTCAGTGCCGGGAGATGCGCTGTCCATCGGCTCTTTGACAACGATCCGGACACTGGAGACGTCTCCTTTAATATCCGAAAAGGCGGCGTTGCTTGCCCAGGCTTCGGCCGAGCTGGGTTCCGTTCAGGTCAGGAACCGGGCAACGATTGGTGGAAACCTCTGCAATGCTTCACCTTCCGCTGAAATGGCTCCGGCGCTTCTGGCTTTAGACGCCCAAGCCGAGGTTTATGGAAAAACAGGCACAAGGACTGTTGGTATGGATGAGTTTTTCCGTGGACCGGGTGTGACGAATTTGGGTGATGGTGAGATTCT
>JAQYVK010000349.1 GCA_030145585.1 Desulfatiglandales bacterium
AGTTCACGATGCGAATGTCTGGGGACGGCAAGCATCGGTATGGCCCCCATCTTATGCATGCCGTAAAGAGCGACCACAAACTCATGGCGATTGGGCAATTGCAACATAATGCGGTCGTGGGGTCTGATCCCAAGCTCTAACAGAGCAATAGCGAAACGATCCACTTGCTCCCTCAATGCCTTGTAGGTCAGACGGATCCTGTCGTCGATAACGGCGATCCCGCCGGGGGATTGGACTGAGGCCCTGTCCAGAAGATCCCCATAGGACAAGCCTTCCCAAGCGCCGTTTTCCGTGTATTCTCGAACCAATTCCGGGCCGTGGGGTTTAAAGCCATCGAGATATTTGGTCATTTTTCTTCTCCACTTATGATGCCTCTTCATGGGTGTCGATAATATGAGGATAACCTCTTCATTATTAATCGCTGATTTAGATTGTTGAAAGTATTTAGGTTTATTGGTCCGAACGATTATATAGAGGTTGCGTTCTTAGGTTTTTACTGTTGGGGATTTATGATGCCATAAAGAATGATGTTGATGAGACGTTCACTCACTTCATCGATTGAGAATGGGCCATCCTTTTTGTACCAGCGATAACACCAATTTATCATTCCGAATATCGCAAAGGCCGTAATCGGGAGTGAATCAACGGAAATGATGCCCAGCTTTTGGATTTCCTCAAGCTGGTTTATCATCATATCATAAACTCGTCGGTCCTGCTCATGAACAATCCGCCAGGATTTTTTTGAAAGGTTATGCTTCTCTTCTACGAATATCTTGGCTCTTTTATGCGCTTTCTCCGTCAACAAGATATGCCGTGACATCATTTCTCTCAATCCGTCCAAAGGATCATCGGCCCGATCTTTGACTGCGCTCAGATCACTTAAAAGCTGATTGCCCATATCTTCGACAATTGTGAAAAGCAGGTCCTCTTTATCCCTAAAATAATAATACAGGGTGGCAATGCTTATCTTCATGACACTGGAGATGTCCCTGATCGAAGTCGCTGCGTACCCTTTTTCGTAAAAAAGATCTACGGCAACTTCGATGATTTTTTCCCTATCCACAGTCTGTTTCTTTGCCATTAATCAATCCTTTCTTTCAAAAAGAACTGCTTATAAGGGCATCACTCGGATGGTTTGAAGACAGCGTGAAAAAGCCGGCATGCCTCATGTCTGGCACGGGGATAAAAGCGCGCCAAAGGGTGGTGGTGCTTTCAAAAGGCTGTTTTAAATGGGTTTTCAGCCATGTTAATGATCGTTCGATATATAACCATGCCAATGATTGGATGTCAAATAGTTTTATTCCCAACACGAATGCCCTCAAATGGGAAAAAACCCTTGACAAAAATAAGACATTTAATCTATTTATCAAACGATCGATCAAAAAAGTAGGCTCTTTAACTCACTGGCCAATGACTAACGCAGGTCGGAGGTTTTAATTACCCGGGCTTGCGGCGAGCGGTCATTCCGGCAAATCCGCCATTAACAGAGGCGGATAAAAGCCGTGGTTCGACAGGCTCACCACCCTGAGCGGCCGGTTGTAAAGGCTAATTTTCACAACCGGCAGTCGAAGGGGAATCCAGAAATCTTAACTGGATGCCCCCGGCTTACTAATTGCCGGGGCAGGCTTATCAAGTCCGGCATGACATCTGCTACCCTGCCGCTCTGCAGCGGGGTAGTTTAATGATCATGAGAGGAACATTCAGAGTTGACATAGTATAAAGGAACTATATTGAAAACAATACTGACGATTAACTTGAGGAGGTTTTAAACATGCAAAAGATTGGGATTATCGGAGCAGGAAACATGGGGGGCGGGATCGCCCAGAAAACCGCGCAGGAAGGCCTCTCTGTGGTTATGGTAGATATCAAGGAGGAATTCGTGGAGAGAGGCATGAACATGATTCGCTCGACGCTTCAAGAGGCTGTGGATCGTAAGATCCTCCAAGCCAAGCAGGTTGAAGAGATCATGGGGCGTATTCATGGGACGACAAACCTCGAAGATACCAAAGACTGTGACTTGGTGATAGAGGCTGTTTTCGAAGACCTAAATGTGAAAAAAGATCTGTTCTCTTCCTTGGACAAGATCTGTGATGAAAAAACCATTCTAGCGACCAATACGTCCTCTTTCTCTGTAGATGGATTGGCGAAGGAGACCAACCGCCCCGACCGATTTGTGGGGCTTCATTTTTTTTTCCATCCTGCTAAAAACAGACTGCTGGAAATCATCCCGGGATCCCAAACGTCGCCGGAGACACTGGCGGCGTCACAAAGATACTCCAAACTCACCGGAAAGACCGACATCTCTGTAAAGGATGCTCCCGGTTTTGCCGTGAATCGATTTTTTTCACCGCTTCTCAATGAATCCATCCGGGTCCTGGGGGAAGGCATTGCCAACATCCCAACCATTGAAAAAGCGGCCATGGATTGTCTTGGCATCGGCATGGGTCTTTATGACCTCATGAATGTTTCCGGTATTCCTATCGAGTATCATACACAAAACACATTGCACGAGACCTTGGGCTCTTTTTATGCGCCTGCCGAACGGCTCATTACCCAGTTCGAGTCCGGAGAGCTATGGAATTTGGAGGGCAAAATTGAAGAGGACAAAATAGAGGCTGTTTGTGACCGACTCCTGGGGGCAGTCTTCTTTACCACCACTTCCCTGTTGGATGAAGGGGTCACGGATATCATGGATGCGGATGTAGGTGCAAAGGTGGGGCTTCGGTGGAGAAAAGGAGCTTTTGAGATCATGAACGATGTAGGCATTGAGAAGGCTTACTCCCTTGTTGAAGCAGTGCTCAAACCATTTCCGGATGTTGATGTCCCGGGAGTTCTGAAGGCCCAGAAAGAGAAGGGAAAGCCATGGGAAGTGCGTTATGTGAAATATTCAAGGGACGGAGATATTGGACGAATAATGATTTCACGACCCGATGCACTGAATGCCCTCAATCAGACGGTGGTGAAGCAGATAGATGAAGCCTTTATCGAGGCTGAAGACGATCCCCAAACCAAGGCGATTATCTTGGAGGCAGCCGGGAAGGCCTTTATAGCCGGCGCAGATATAAAGTTTTTTATAGACTGCATCAAGGAGGATCGGATCTCGGACAATTACGACTTCACCGCCTTTGGCCAAGAAGTTTTGAATCGGATCGACGACTGTAAAAAACTGGTGGTTGCAAAGATGGAAGGTCTTGCCTTGGGCGGGGGGTTTGAAGTGGCCATGTCCGCAGATGTGATCGTTGCCACACCCAAAGCTGTGATGGGATTTCCGGAGACAGGCATTGGTATATACCCGGGACTAGGGGGAACCCAGAGGACCAGCAGATTTATAGGCAAAGCGCTGACCAAATACCTCATTTTCACGGGACGGATCATCAATGCTCAAGAAGCACAACGTATCGGCCTGGTAGATTATCTTTTTGAACCGAATGAAATCGATGAAAAGATTCTTGAGATGATTAATGCAGGAACATTGACTCAACAAAAGGGCAAGGAAGAAAAGGACCTATCGGAGGACTGGAAAAAGATCAAGGCCCTTTTTTCGGATGAGAATATCGAGGATTGGCTCAAAGGGAACAATTTGGATAGCGATGATCCTTTGGTCGCAAAAACCGCCAAGACCATCTCTGGCAAGGCGCCCCTCGCCTTGAAATTTACGAACCAGATTGTAGATGAGGGCTTTGAAAAACCATTAAAAGAAGGGCTAAAAGAAGAACTGGCCCATCTGCATGAGATTTTCTCAACTAAAGACGCGCTGACCGGTCTCACGAACGTCGGTAAAAAAGATGTTCAATTTGAAGGGGAGTGATGTCTCGTAATTAGGCTCTGGAAACCCCCGCCCTCTGGGCGGGAACAGAGTCAATTGCCTCTAATGAGAAGGAGACATCAGGTGTTTAAATTCGAATATCGAAATCCGAAACAAATTCAAAACTCTAATGTTCAAATGATTGAAACAAACGCACCAAGTTGCAGTCTCGAAATTGAACCTCGCACCATGCCGTTTCGGTCATTTGGATTTTGGTCATTCGATATTGTTTCGGATTTCGGATTTCGAGATTCGAAATTTAATATTCTTTAGAGCGATGATCCCCCGCACCCCTATGGGGTATTGCCTCAAAGCTAGGTTCTCTGGGCCGCGATCTTTATTTCCCTTTCCCTCAACACTTTTCTCTTTATTTTTCCGTCCGGGGTTTTAGGAAGTTCGTCTAGGAATTCGATCTCTTTGGGATACTCATGTTTGCTTAGTTTTTCTTTGACGAACAACATAATTTCCTCTTTCAAAGCCTCGGACGGGTCAAAACCCTCATCCAGAGTGATGAAGGCCTTGACAATATCTCCAGCCCCCCCTTTATCAGGGCTTCCTACGACCGCGCTCTCCAGTACAGAGGGATGCTTATTGAGGGTCTGCTCAACCTCTACGGGTCCGATGGTATATCCACGGGAAATAATGACATCGTCGATCCTGGCCACATACCAGAAATAACCGTCCTCATCCACGCTGGCGCTGTCCCCCACCATGACCCACTGGTTATTCTTATAGATGCCGACCTGACCGGTTTCACCGGGAGGGCATTTGTTGCCATCCTCATCGAACACGGCTATGTCGAGACCCCCAACACAAGGTTTTCCCAGACTCCCCGGTTTCACAAGCCATCCTTCAAACCCTAAATTATCCATGGTCATGGCACCCGTCTCGGTGGAGCCGTACTGGGTGCCCGGGTAATGCCCGAATCGTTGTTTAATGCTCTCGAAAAGCTCTTTTGGCATGGGTTCACCGGTATAGATGATCTTCTTCAGTTTGAGATCATATTTTTCCGCATTTTCCGATCCCAAGATGAGACGGTAGTGGGATGAAATGGCGGCCATATTGGTTACCCCCCATTCCTCGAGGGCTTCCAAACACTTGTCTGCGTCAAATCTGCCTGAGAAAGTCCCGATCGCCGTGCCGAAGATGAGCGGGGTGATCGTGCCATACCAGATGCCATGTCCCCAGGCGGGCGAGGATGGACAGAAGTAGATATCATCGTCCGTTAAGCCGTTTCCGAACTTCATGGTGACGGCACTGACCGAGATCGCGCCATGACTGTACATCACCGATTTGGGTGCCCCTGTAGTGCCACTGGAAAACTGCATCATGGCCAAAATGTTTGCGCTGGTATTGGGGGTGTAGGCATCGGACTCTTCTTTCAGCCTATCTAAAAGGTCTTCCACAAAAATAAACTTGAGGCCGAGCCTTTCGGCCAGATCCGGATCAACCAGGTGCTCCTGATCTTTCGTCGTTACAATCGCCTTGGCATCGGACTTTTCCATTCTGAAATTGACAGCCTCGGACCCGAAAAGCGGAGAGCAGGGCACGACGACTGCGCCTCTTTTAAAGATACCGAAAATGCTGATATAGAATTGAATGTTGACCTGAAGAAGAATGGCGATACTATCCCCCTGATTAATACCAAGACCTTCCAGCATATTGGCATATTGAGAGGTCCATGCCGACATTTCACCGAAATTGTAGATTTCGGAATGTCCGTCAGTAAATTTTATTCGGACAGCCGTTTCCTCTTTTGGGTGACGATCGATACACTCATGGGCGATATTGAAGTTGTCTTTTGTTCCGTCGAAAAAGTCCCACCTCTCGCCCCACCTAAATTTTTCTTGTGCCTCTTCATAGGTCTTATAATCAAGAGCCATCTTTGAATATCCTTCCTGAA
>JAQYVK010000350.1 GCA_030145585.1 Desulfatiglandales bacterium
ATATCCCTTGAAACTCAGATGATGGCAAAAGAAGAGAAGGTCACGATTCAATGAGCGAAGTCGATCTTGAAAGAAGCGTAAGGGCATTAACGAAACAGATCGCCCAAATATGCTACCAGAAGCAATCAATCTGTATTGCATTTGCCCTTATGCTGGTCAACCCGTACACACCCGAGGGTACAAAGTGGGAAATGCCGGTTATGGTTCTTGGCGATCGGCACGATCCGATTGACGAACCGGACATGAAGCGGATAATAGCATCCTTTCAATTTCTGGAAAAGGGTATCAAGATGATACTGGTCGGGGAACAGGATGATATTATTATGCAGTAGCATCACTCATCTAGTTAGTTTTGGGGTTTGATATGCCATTGCCCTTCGTACCTTGTCTCCGGCCTTTCTAACACTCCCCTCTGAAACATACCTAACCCCAAACTCTGTGCCATCATCAGGAAGGATAAAAAGTGTCTTAAGGAAAAGGGAAAACCTAAATCAAAAAAATAATAAGGAGATCAATTAAATGACAAGCGGAATTGTTAAGTGGTTTAATGATAAAAAAAGATATGGTTTTATTGAAAACGATGAAGGTGGGGATGTATTTGTCCATCACTCTGATATAATCGAGGTTGGATTCAAATCTCTCGCTGACGGTGATCGGGTTACATTTGACATTGAGCAGGGTTATCGAGGGTCTAAGGCGACGAACGTCAAAAAGGTTTAGGTCACAACAATTTTTTTGAAGGTGACCAGAATGAAATTCGTAAAGGAAATTCGTAAAGGACCAAGAAGCCGATGAAATGTTGGATTTAGTTTGTCGCATGTGTCCCATGCATCTTTTGGAACCGGGTGATAAACTCAAATGCATGAAAAAAGGGCAGATCCTGGAAGTATTAACCGACTACCAAAATTACTCCAAGTAAACGAATAGCTTGGGCAATAAAATCGTAGATAATCATCCCTATAGGAGAAAGTTGTTTTTAAAGTAACTTGTAAATGAAAGATGGCGAATATACTTATCATAGATGATCAGGCGTGGGTAAAGGATCTATGCAGAAAAGGGCTGGCCGGTGAAGCACACCAGATTTTAGCAACGGATGATATTGAGGCTGTCAGTAAAAATATTTTTTTATTTAAACCTAGTACAGTACTCCTGAACCAATACCTGAAGCATGGGTTCATCGTATGGGATGTTTTGCGTGATATTAAAATTCAAGATCAAAATCTCCCGTTGCTTATCGTTACTCGATACGCTACCCACCTGTTTGGTCCCCACCTTTCTCAAGCTGATGGGTATGTAGTCAAAAGCCATTCTGCCGCCGATGAACTGAGGCAAAAGGTTTCCGCGTTATTAGGCAGGGGACCAGCTGTTCAGAAAACGAAAGAAATAAAAAAAATACACGATGACAAAATTAGTGATCAAGAATGAGCAGCACTGAACAGTCATTGATTGCGTGATCATCTTCTTATCATATCATTATCGGTCGCGTAGATATACGGGAGATAAGAGTGAAAGAGAAGATAAAGGAGTTAGAAATTAAACTACGAAAAAATATTGAACTCTACGACCAATTCCAAGTCGCAGAAGAGAAACCTCAAGTAAAACCCGATATTGGGGAAGTTATTCGCCGTAGAAAAGGTGAACCAGAAAGACGGATTTTCCGTAAATTAAATAAGCAATAACATCTAAAATATTGGATATTCGAGCCGTATTTATATGTTAAATTTATTAACTGATAAATTTTCAAGGAATTGATTATGGAAAAGAAAGATAGCGACTTTTTATCAATTATCTCCTGTAATCTCCAGCTATAATAGGGCCTGCGTCCGCTATCATTCTTTTAGGAATGGTGGAGGCTGAGAGCATTGAAATTATAAACAAGTATAAACAAGGAGGTTTGATATGCCAGTACAAATTAGATCACCAGTGCCATCGGATATCGAAATCGCCCAAGAAGCGGAAATGCTACCCATAACTGAGGTGGCCAAGAAAGCAGGGCTGTTGGATGAGGAGCTCGAGCTCCACGGCAGGTATATCGCTAAGATTGACTACGACAAAGTTTCTCTGTTTTTTACTTGATTCTCAGATGAGCTGTATAGGGTTTAAAACCCTGTGAAATTAAGTAATGGGAATAGGACGTAAAAATCTGACAGCAGGTTCCCGTATCTGTTAACTTTAATAAAGGAGGAATAGTATTATGGCAAAATATGACCCCACCAAACAGGAAGACTGGCAGATTGGAGAGCTCGCCGAAGAGGAACTGGATTTTAACCGGCAGTGCGACAAGATCGGCATCTTGCCCGAAGAGCGCATCCCGATGGGCCGGAAAATCGGCCGGGTGGAATACATGAAGGTCCTGGAGCGCCTGAAGGACGAGAAGGACGGCTATTACATCGATATCACCGCCATCACCCCCACTCCCTTGGGGGAAGGTAAGACCGTGACCAGCATGGGCCTGATTGAAGGCCTGGCCGCGCGGGGCGTGAACGTCGGCGGGGCCATCCGCCAGCCCTCCGGCGGCCCCACCATGAACATCAAGGGCACCGCGGCCGGCAGCGGCATCGCACTATTGATTCCCATGGCCGATTTTTCCCTGGGCCTCACCGGGGACATCAACAATATCATGATCGCCAACAACCTGGCCATGGTGGCGCTCACCTCCCGGCTGCAGCACGAGTTCAACTACGACGACGAGCGACTGGCCAAGATCCCCCTCAAACGGCTGAACATCGACCCAAAAAATGTGGAGATGAAATGGTGCTTTGACCTTTGCGCCCAGGCGCTGCGCAACATCACCATCGGCCGGGGCAGCAAGATGGACGGCTTCGAGATGGACTCCAGCTTCTGCATCGCGGTGGCCTCGGAAGTGATGGCCATCCTCTCCATGTTCAGCGACCTGCCGGATTTGCGCAAAAGATTGGGCGAGATCACCGTGGCCTACGACAAGAAGGGCAACCCCGTCACCACCGAGGACCTGGAGTGCGGCGGGGCCATGACCGCCTGGATGCTGCCCTCCATCAACCCCACCCTGTGCGCCACCGTGGAATTACAGCCGGTCTTCGTGCACGCCGGGCCCTTCGGCAACATCGCCGTGGCCCAGTCCACCATCGTCGCCGACCAGATCGGCCTGAAGCTCTTCGACTACCACGTCACCGAGTCCGGCTTCGGCTGCGACCTGGGCTTCGAGAAGTTCTGGAACATCAAGTGCCGGGAGAGCGGGCTCACACCCAATGTGGCGGTGCTCACCACCAGCATCCGGGCCCTGAAGCACCACGGGGTCAACGCCGGAGCCCTGCCCGTCCCGCCGGGTCGCCCTGTCCCCGAGGAATACTACACCTCCACCCCCCAGACCCTGGCCTGGCTGGAAGACGGCATGCAGAATATGATCCACAATATCAATATCGTCAAGAAGTCCGGGATCAAACCGGTGATTTCCATCAACCGCTTCCCCACCGACACCGATGAAGAGGTCAAGATGGTCAAACAGGCCGCAGAAGCCGAAGGGGTCCGGGCCGCGGAGGGCAACTACTGGCGCTATGGCGGCGAGGGCGGCGTGGAGCTGGCCGACGCGGTGATGGACGCCTGCAAGGAGAAAGTGGACTTCAAGTTCCTCTATCCCACTGAGATGCCGCTACGTAAGAAGATTGAAACCATCGCCCGGGAAGTGTATGGCGCCGACGGGGTGGTCTATACGCCCGAGGCGGAGGCCAAGGCGAAGAGGTTCGAAGCCGATCCCAAGTTCCAAGATTATCATGTTATGATGGTGAAGACCCACCTGTCGCTCACCCACGACCCCACCAGGAAGGGCGTGCCCAAGGACTGGATGCTGGAGGTCAGGGATTTCCTGCTGTACAGCGGCGCCAAGTATATCTGCCCCTGCACCGGCACCATCAGCCTGATGCCCGGCACCAGCTCCAGCCCGGCCTTCCGGAAAGTGGACGTGAATCTCGAGACCGGCAAGGCTACGGGACTATTCTAGTAAAGGGATTTCCCGTTGTTATTGCGAGGTACAAAGCGACGAAGCAGTCTGAGGGGCTAGAGGTAAAAAATGTATCCTTATGGGCAAGAGAGTCACCTTTCTCTTGCCCATGACCCGGCAGTGAGGGGTGCGCCCATGGGGTGGACTTTTTCGTTCGCGATGTGCTGATCTTTTCAGAAAGGAGGCTAAGAAATGATTATTAAAGAAATAGATTTTTTAAAGGGAATTGATTTTGATGTAATGGAAGAGATAGCCAATATTTGCTCTGAAGAAAACTATGCTAAAGATACGGTGCTATTTGAACAGGGTGAGAAAGCCGAGCGTCTGTATATTCTGGAGGAGGGGACCGTTAAACTGGTAATAAAAAACGGAGGCTCTCTAATCTATAGTCTGACAGAGCCAGGTGAGGTATTTGGTTGGTCGAGTATGGTTGAACTCGGAATATATACCGCCTCCGGCGTCTGTGCTACGGATTTAAAGGTTGTGAGGATCGAAAGAAAGAAGTTGGATAAGATATTCGATCTTCATCCTGATGCGGGCAATACAATTCTCAGGCGGCTAGGAGGTATATTTTCTCAAAGACTCTCAAGAGCTTATCAGGATCTTTTATTTACTAGAGGGGAAGATACAACGCCTTCTTATGGTTAAAAAAAGTATATGAGAACAAAGGTCTTATCAAAAGACAGACCTTAGTTCAGTATAATTTGCTCCGCATCAGATAATCAGTGGTATTCCGCCATATAACCCACTGCGTGGACGACTGAGCAGATGTTCTTTGAGGATGGCGATTTTCTGACATATTCAAAAGATAACCCATTAAAAAATAATTTTTTCTATTCTTATCTCCAAAAAATAAATTTGGCTGATATTTAATAAACACCTTTTCGCCTTTTTTAGAAGTTGTTAGGTGATGTTTTCTCTTCTGTCTCATGTTGTTACTTTTCGACACAATATAGGGCGAATCATTGATAATCCAACTCATTTCTTTCTTGAAGAAGGACAGATCAATGAGGAGAATCCTCAAATTCTGCATCCCTGTCCCCTGATGGAACAATACTTGTTCTGTTGGGAGAGCTAAATTACCAGGTAATAAATACATTGGCGTATGTCTGCACAACTTGAAGAACAACCAAATAAGGGGGGTAACATGTTAAAAAATGTCAGTTATAATCTATTGGAAACTATCACAATAGTATCTAAAAGCCTTTACCGGTATGATACTTATATAATTGACGCGGCAAATAGTAAATCCAGCCAGGAATTATGGACAAC
>JAQYVK010000351.1 GCA_030145585.1 Desulfatiglandales bacterium
ATAGTCCTGGCCGTTGATGATGAACAAGATACCATCGATACAATCGAAGAGGTATTGGATATGTGCATCGTTGATAAGGCATATGATTATAAGGAGGCATCTCAATTCATCTTAAGCTATACTTATGACGTTGTTGTTCTATATATCATGGGCGTAAATGGGTTTGAACTTCTAAAGATTGCAACATCCAGAGGTTTTCCTACTGTAATTTTGACCGCTCATACATCGTCGCGGGACGTTCTAAATAAGTCAAAAAAATTGGGGGCCATTGCTCTACTGCCAATAGAAAAGATACATGAATTAGTTGAATTATTAGAAGATGTCATTTCAGGCAGAGGGCGTTCCGTATACCTAATTAAGACCGGCGAAAATTCTTAAAGAAAAAGCAAGGCAGCTACTAAAATATACAAGGGAGATATCGCGGTCCTGTTTCTGCTCGATGAGTTAATCGTAATGAGGTCGTGGGGAGGCCGCCAAAAGGCTGAGCTATTAACCATTTAATTATAGACAAAGAAGGAGTGGGAGAATTAAAAATAGTTTTCTAAAGTTTGGTTTGATTTTCACCATAATTATTGCGGTAGCGGGCACAGTGTGCGCCAAGGATAAGGATGAAATTCTTATCGGTGCCAATCTTCCATTGACCGGGATGCTGGGCATGACTGGGTTGGAGCATAAGTGGGCATAAGAACAGGCTGCTGCAGATGTGAATAAAAACGGAGGCCTTTATATAAAGGAGTATGGTAAAAAGCTCCCCATCAAGCTCATCGTCTCTGATGATGAAAGTGACCCGGGCAAGGCGGCCGCGGCCGTTGAAAAACTCATCAAAGTACATAAGGTAGATTTAATGCTTTCTACCCATTCAACACCACTTGTGATTCCAAGCTGTGTGACTGCGGAAAAATATAAAAGATATTATCATTCGACGGCATGTCTTGTTCCGGTGTGGGGGGGGCAGAAATTTAAGTGGTCCACCATGTTTTTTATTGATATGCCTACCTTTCCTGATTCCCTCTACAAGGTCATGGATGTGGTGCCTGGAAAGATAAAAAGACCGGCCATGTTGATGGAGGATACCCTGGATGGGAGGGGATTAGGCGGTGTGCTGAGTGGCGGAGCTGAACCAGCCGGATACAAGTTGGTTGTTAATGAGCCTTGGGCGGTTGGAGCCAAGGATTACTCATCTCAAATACTCAAACTAATCATTGCTGATGATGAGTCGAACGCTGGAAAAGCAGGAAAAGCGGTTGAGCGTCTGATTAAACTGAATAAGGTAGACATGCTTTTAGGAGGGTTTGCCGCACCTTTTGGTGTCATCCCCGGTTGTCTTGCGGCTGAGAAGTTCAAAAGGTACTACCACACTTCCCTTAGCCTGGTACCGCCCTGGCTGGAAAAGAATTTCAAGTGGTCCACGCTCTATTTCTTTGATCTGGAACAGGCTGTTTCCGTGCCCTATCAGATCTGGGAGAAGATGCCGGAGATAGTGAGGCCCAAAAAACCGGCACTTCTAATGGAAGACACATTTGACGGCAGGGCCTTCGCCGGTTTGTTCCGCGCTATCGGAGAAAAGTTTGGGCACAAATTCGTACTGGATGAACCCCTGGCAGTTGGATCCAAAGACTACTCCGCCCAGATAATAAAGGCAAAAAGATTAGGCGTAGACTCCATTTTGATATTCACCTCTGATTCCGACAGCGTGACTTTTGTTCGTCAGATGAAGGAAATGAATTTTAGTGCCTCTTACCTGCATGGCTGGAAGGGAACCTGGGCTGGAGAATTCTGGGATGCACTTGATGGAGGGGCTCAGTACATTCTGAGCGACGGATTCTGGTCTATGGACTTTCCCTTCGAAGGCGCGAAGGAACTCGGAGAGCGTTATTACAAAGATTTCGGAAAATATTCCGTTTCTGTGGGAGCCACTTATGCCCTGAGCCAAATCCTTTTTCATGCGATCGAAAAAGCGGGCACATTAGACGGTGCCAAAGTGCGACAGGCGGTTTTGTCAAATAAATTTAAAACGGTCATGGGACCTGTGGAGTACGACGACAATGGGGTTGCCCTATTCACTAGTACGGCACACCAATGGTGGGATGGAAAACAGAGGACTATTTATCCATTTGACTTGGCCAAGTGGAAGACAAAGCTCGCGCCGCCATGGAATGAAAGATAAGATAGCGTTTTTCATTAAAAGAAAAAGGATTCAAGGGGTCGTGGGAACAAGAATCAGAGTGAAATAAACGAAAAACACATAAATACCTAGCCTATCAGGCCCCTTAAATCCTCGAATCCATGTTACCAACACTGTTGGTGAAAAACCTTAAATTGATATGATAGAGGAGATATAACGTGAAAATCAAAGGAGCAGTACTTAGGGAACCGGGTAAAGGTAAAGGGTATTCTATCGAAGAACTAGAACTGGCACCCCCCAAGAAAAACGAAGCACTTGTCAGATACGCTTATGCTGGTTTTTGCCACTCTGATTTAAGTAACCTTCAAGGCAAGATCATGATGCAGACCCCATTTGTAGCAGGGCATGAGGTAGCAGGAATCGTAGAAGAAGTGGGGCCTGGGTGCACCAAGATCAAAAAAGGTGATCATGTTGTAGGCACCTGGATGATTCCGTGTGGCCAATGTCGGCAATGTGCTAGAGGAAGGGGTAATCTTTGTGAAGGATCTTTTGAATATTTTGTAAGCGGTATGTTACTCGATGGTACATCCAGAATCAAGGACAAGAATGGCGAAATGGTCAGACACGGTAACTTCGTTTCCGGATTTTCAAACTATTCGGTTGTTCCGGAAAATGGTTTAATACCGATATCAAAAGAATTTCCACTGGAATATGCCTGCATGATGGGTTGTTGTATTCCTACAGGATGGGGTTCAGTCGTCAATACAGCCAAGATTCAGCCTGGTGATGCCGTAGTGATATACGGAATGGGAGGAATTGGTTTATGTACTCTAAGAGCGGCTGTTATGAACAATGCAAATCCTATCATTGCCGTTGATATAGAAGCCAGCAAGGAAAGCCTTGCCAAAGAGTTTGGAGCCACCCACTTTATTTGCAACAAAGAGGTTGATCCTGTTGAAAAAATTCAGGAAATCCTCGGAGGAACAGCAGACGTGGCATTTGAAGCAATAGGAGATCCGGGAGCGTTTTTACAGGCATATTGGTCTATCGGTAATGCGGGGAAGGTCATCGTTATCGGAATTCAACCTCACGATGCAACGACAAATATTCCCTTACAGGTAATGCCCTTTCAACAACGATCGATCATGGGGAACCTCTACGGCAGCATATCCACCCACGTAGATATCCCAAGACTGGTCAATTTGGCGATGACCAAGGACTTCAAGCTGGACAAATTAGTCACCAATAAATTCAAGCTTGAAGACATCAATGATGTGGCTGAGGCCATGGACAAACGGCAGATTCAAGGCAGATGGGTATTGGCGTTTGATTAGCTCTTGCGCCATAGATCGGGAGGGCTTTCATTGAGTGTCGTTTTTGATAGAGGTGCGCAATGAATAGGAGTAGGGGGGTATGAAATTCTTAAAAGTAAATATGGGAGACAAAACCATCCATGTGGAAGATGTGCCTGAGGCGTATATGGGATAGGGCGGCAGGAGGGTTCCTCCGTAAATGTCTTTCAAGCCGTTTTCGGTGGATGATCCACTGATGCATTACGGGAATCGGTTATATTTACAAAGGGGAGATGTGAAAAATGGATAAAGAACAAAAAGAGGGCAAAGACACCCGGGAAGTGGTGGCGAAAGAGAATGAGGATGGGGATATCTTCGCCATCGAAGAAGTCAAGGTGGAGGAAATGGCCATAGACGGCATCTGCGGAGTGTATTAACATTGGAAACGGACACACGATATACACTGGCCTCCGGGACCCAGGTGAGAGACGAGGACTTCGGCCAGCTTTTTTATACCATGGCCGGTCCTCGTCTCTATTTTCTATCCTCAGGGAGCCTGCTTGATAGGCGTTTCTTCCAGGGAGAATACACTTTAGAACAATGGGTGAAGCACCAAACAGTCCAAGGGCCTGTAAATAAATCCCAGGTATCAGAGTTAGGACAAAGTCTGAACCAGCTGGTAGAGAAAGGAGTTATCCTTGATTACTAAGATGGCCAGAAAGGGTTTGCGGGCGCCGGTAAATGTCACATGGGAAGTCTCCCTGAGGTGCAACCTTCGGTGTGTGCACTGCCTCTCCGATGCAGGGCAGATCTCCCGGGATGAATTGACCCATGGGGAATGCCTTGAGCTCATTGACCAATTGACCGCCCTGAAGGTGTTTCAAGTAAATATTGGCGGAGGAGAACCTTTTATGCGTGAGGATTTCCTCAATCTCTTGTCCTATTGCCATGAGAAAGGTCTGGTGACCTGTGTGAGCACTAATGGGACGATGGTGGATCCATCCCTTGCCAAACGTTTATCCTCTCTGATGCGGCTTTATCTTCAGGTCAGTCTGGACGGTGCCACCCTCGAGGTCAATGACGCCATTCGGGGCAAAGGGACTTATCAAAAAATTCTATATGGAATGGATTGCCTGGCTACTGAGGGTGTTCCATTTAGTATCAATACCGTTCTAACCCGAACGAATTTTTCCCAACTGGAAACCCTCAGAAAAATGGCGAGCGGATACCATGCTGAACTCCGTGTTTCCCGATTTCGTCCTTCCGGAAGGGGCAAAACGAGCAAAGCCTATCTCGGGCCCACCAAGGATCAACTGGAGACTTTTTCCAATTGGCTCGATGAACATGACTTGGTTCGTACCGGAGACTCCTTTTTCTGCCTCACTTCGGAGAACCGGAGGAGAAAAGGTCTGGACATGTGTGGGGCATCCAAAATGACTTGTTGTATTTCCCCTATGGGCCAGGTTTATCCCTGCGCCTTCCTTCAGGAAGAGCCTTTTCTTGTAGGAAACATTCGTGATAGCAGCTTCAAAGACCTGTGGGATTCCTCGCCCGTCTTCAACAGGTTTCGAAGTTTGGATGTCAAATCCTGTATGGACTGTTACCGCTTCGACTCTTGCCGCGGGGGTTGTCCGGCCGTTGCTTATCATACCTTTGATGATATCTCTATGCCGGACCCGGAATGTTTGGTGAATCTACAAACGGCCGCTTAAGGTGAAACCAAAGCGCTCATTCGCGAGCGAGTCTCCTCCCGCGGTGCGGGAGACCTAGGTTACCCTCTCAAAGGAGGTATCTGAAAACATTTTTTTAAATCCGAATGTCGAATTCCGAAATCCGAAACAAATTCGAATACTCTAAATACTAATGACCAAAACAAAAAAAACATGAGTATGTTTTTTCATAGTGTTGCTCATAGGTAGATTTTTAGAACATCTCTAATTTGGAACATTGGGAATTCGAATTTTGGATTCTTGCCCGCCGCGGCGGGTGAATTTCGTATTTCGAATTTCGTGCTTCGAAATTTTTAGGGTAGTTTCTCCCCGGATGTGTAGGACCTGTCCGGGTCCACCGCCAGAGGCGGTCGGGTTAATTACAATTAAAAGTCAGAGCATTAAGACTATGTTTGATAACCTCTTTTCATCTCTCAAGCTGGGCAACTTAGAAGTGCCCAACAGAATCTGCCTTTTGGCTCACCGGACCAATTTCGCCTCTAAGGGCCGGTTGACCGATCGTCAAGTCGCCTACTATGCGAGGCGTGCTCGGGGGGGCTGTGGACTGATGATCCTGGGCGAGCTTTCGCTCCACCCCGGAGATTATCCCTGGGAGAGTATGATTGAAGCCTACAACCCTGATGCTCTAGAGGATTTCCGCAAACTGACCGACACCGTCCATGAGTATGGAACCTGCATACTTGCTCAACTCAATCATCACGGCTTCCAAAGCAGCGGGGCCTTAACCAGAAAAGAGATATGGGGACCGTCGGCCATTTCAGACATCATGTTTGGTGAGACGGCCAAACCCATGGAGACGGAAGACTTTGAGACACTCCTCGACGCCTTTGGGGAAGGCGCCCTGGTTGCTAGGGACGGCGGATTTGACGGATTGGAAATCGACATGGGACCGGAATCCCTCCTTCGACAATTCCTCTCGCCTCTCAGCAACCACCGCCAGGACGAATATGGGGGGAGCCTCGAAAACCGAATGCGATTTCCCCTTGAGGTGCTTCAACGCATCCGACAAGCGGTCGGAGAGGACTTTACCGTGGGGATCCGGTTATGCGCGGATGAGAAGTTTTGGGGCGCCATCACGCCTGATGAATCACGGCAGTTTGCGGAACGGTTTGCCTCGGAGGGCCACGCCGATTTCATCGAAGTCAGCCTCGGTACCTACTATAACCTTCATCTTGTTTTGGCATCCATGCACACCCCCCTGGGCTTTACGCTCGACGTGGCCGAACAGATCAAGGATGTTGTAAACATCCCGACCATGGCCAGCTATCTGATCCATTCGCCCAATATGGCTGAGCGGATCCTGGAAAAAGGCCAGGCCGATCTCATCGGATTCGTTCGCCCGCTGATTTGTGACCCGGATTTTCCTCAGAAAGCTCGCCAAGGCCAACACAAGGATATTCGGTACTGTGTCAGAGACAACAAGGGGTGTGTGGGGCGTGTGAACCGTAGTAGGACGCTGGGGTGTATTCAGAATCCGGAGGTTGGATATGAAGAGGGGGTAAGGGGGAATGGGGAAGACGGAATTACAGATAGCCACCATTTAATAACCCCCAAGAATAAATCTAAAACAAAAAAACGGGTCATAGTGATCGGCGGGGGACCGGCAGGTCTTGAAGCCGCAAGGACCGCTCGGGAAAAAGGCCATGAGGTGATCCTCTATGAAAAGAAGGCTCAAGTTGGCGGGCAACTCAACCTGATCAAAAAAAGACCCGGACGAGAGGGTATGGAAGCCATCGTTCTATACCTGAGTCGTATGTTGGAGAAGTTAGAGGTCCCTGTCATAACAGGAAAGGAAATAACGACCGATCTCGTTTTAAATGACCAACCGGATGTTGTCATTGTAGCTACCGGATCGAAACCTCACCCAAAGCCGGTACAAGGCCGCTATGAACCGCCACGGGTCCTCAACGTCTGGGACATCCTGAAGGGCGAATTCACTGTCGGCGAAAAGGTGCTTTTCATCGATGAGAACGGCGGACATCATGCCACCGCAACAGTTGAATTCCTGGTCGATCAAGGGAAAAAGGTTGACATGGTCACCAGCGAGCTCTTTGTAGGCTTGGAGCTGGCACCCATCGGCGATCTATATCTGACACGCCAACGGTTGCTTCAAAAGGGAGTCACCTTTCAAACGGATCTGGTCATCGATGAAATCGAATCCGACAACGTGAAGGGTCGAGACCTTTACACCAACGATCCAATCGAATTTAAAGGTTATGACACGATTGTGTTGGACATGGGAAACGTTGTCGAGGATCACCTGTACAAGCAGTTAAAGGGGCAGGTGAAAACGTTGTATCGTATCGGCGATTGTGTCGCCCCAAGGGGCATAGAT
>JAQYVK010000352.1 GCA_030145585.1 Desulfatiglandales bacterium
GCTGAATGGCGTCCAGGAAGTCCTTTCCAAAGCAACGGATATTATCGATTCCGCTAGACAAGAACTCTACCTGCGTCTCTTTCCGGATACCTGGGAGCGCTTAAAGGGTCATATCGAACCGGCTATTCAGCGGGGCGTTGGCGTCCGCTTTATATCCATGGGTCCTATGGAGGTGCAATACGACATACAAATTTTTCATCCTGATGTCGAACACCTTAAGGATAAACTCGGTGGAGAATCCATCGACATAATAGCCGATAAGAAAGAAGCCTTAGCAGGCATATTCGAAACAGACAATGTTCACCATTCGCCTTTTATCTGGACTCGAAACCACTGGTTTGTCATTGCTAATCGCGATAGCCTTCGTCACGACTTCTATCATTATTTCTTAGATAAACTGTATGAAAAAGGAGAATCACTTTCAACACGGGATAAGCAAATATACGCTTTCATTAGAGCCGATGATTAATGTAATTGCCCAATATTTGAATTTTCTCGACTGGACACAGATATTTGGGGATTCAACGTTTACGGCGAAGCTTTTGGATCGGGTTACCCATAAGGCACATGTGATTAATCGCAAATGGGAAAGCTACCGCTTGAAAGACATTTTAAGAATCAGAAAACCTCCAAAGACAACTAAGCGCTGTGAATCGGCCAAAGGAGGTCTGATTATATCTCCGTCTGCCCACAACACCCTGCGTACGGGTCCTTAACACCATGTTCAATCTTTTGAGTCGACCTGTCAGGTTCGGTGGAACCTCTCTTGGTCCTCCACCAGAGGTGGAGGTTTTTTTGCAGAAATAAATTGACTTGACGAAGCCTTGATGGTATAGTGTTGCTTACTTGGTAGCAACATAAGGCTTTATGAGTATGAAAGAGACAGCACGCAAGCCGGAAGGTTCACTAAATACTTCCCGTTTTGAACCGTCCGCAGAGATTACAGGACGCCCAATCAATCTGAAAGGAGTTGACATGAAAAAAATTCTCGTCCTTGGCGCCGGATTGGTAGCCCGACCTTTGGTGCGATACCTGCTTGAGGAACCGGAGTTTGAGGTGACGGTTGCCACACGCACCCTCAGCAAAGCTGAAACACTGATCGATCGCCATCCCCGGGGAACAGCAAAATCCTTGAATGTGGAAGACACAACGGCTCTAAAGGCATTCATTTCCTCCGCCGACCTCGTCATCAGCCTCCTGCCCTGGATCCACCATATCGATGTGGCGAAACACTGCATCGAGTCCAGGAAACATCTCGTGACAACCAGTTATGTGAAGCCAGAGATGCAGGCGCTTGACGCCGAGGCCAAAAATAGCGGTCTGCTTTTCTTGAACGAAATCGGCGTGGATCCGGGTATCGACCATATGGCAGCTATGCGGGTCATTGACGGCACAAAAAAAGAGGGAGGAGAGATCGTCAGTTTTTATTCCTACTGTGGCGGTCTCCCCGCCCTGGAAAGCAACAACAACCCCTTTGGTTACAAATTCTCCTGGAGTCCTGTGGGCGTGATGCTTGCAGCCAATAACAACGGGCGATACCTGAAGGACGGTCAGGTTGTTCAGGTGACCAGCGAGAAACTTTTTGAACATTACTGGCTGGTGGATGTTCCCGGCGCCGGCACTTTCGAGGCCTATGTGAACCGTGATGCATTTCCCTACATAGACATATACGGCATCCAAACGGTCCACAGCATGTATCGGGGTACCTTGAGGAACATCGGCCATTGCGAATCCTGGAATCTCTTCAAAAAGCTGGGGCTTTTTGATCAGGATCGTCAATTTCCGCTTCAGGATATGTCTCCTCGCCGGGTGATGGCAGAACTGATCGGGAGTGACGGAGAGCACCTAGTGGAAGATATGGCATCTTTTCTCGGTATTCCCGAATACTCCGTGACCATCAAAAAGATGGCATGGTTGGGACTTTTGAGCGATCACAAGGTCCCTCTTTCCGACGCGTCCCCCTTTGATCTCCTTGCCCATTTGATGCAAAAGAAGTTGATCTTCGAAGATGGAGAGGTAGACCTCCTGGTTCAACATCACGAATTTATTGCGGAATTCAGACAAGATAGGAAAGAGAAAATTACCGCGACCATGGTTGAAACCGGCGTTCCTGGGGAAGACAGTGCCATGGCCCGGACCGTAGGGTTGCCCGCCGCTATTGCAGCAGGACTGATTCTCAAGGGGAAAATCACTCTTTCCGGTGTCCAGATCCCGGTGGTGCCGGAGATCTATGAACCCGTCCTGACTGAACTGGGGACGATGGGGATAGGATTTGAGGAAAGAAGAACACCTGTATAGCTGACTAAGGGGAACATAATCCCTCGGACATTCAGTTTTGAAGCAACGATATCTTTTTTGAAGTGACTTTTGGAGGAACAGCTATGAAAACATTACTTATACGAGCGGAAGACAAAAACCCCTGGGAACGGCGGGCGCCTCTGGTTCCCAAGGATCTGAAGGAAGTCGTCAAAAAGACGGGAGTGGAGGCCTACCTGCAGAAATCAGAGAAACGATTTTTCCCGGAGGACGATTATGTGTCCGCTGGGCCCAAGTTTGTGATGACATGAACCCCGGGGAAGTCATTCTGGGGATAAAGGAAATTCCAGACGAAAAACTTCTTGATCATAAAGTATATGCCTTCTTTTCCCACACCATCAAGGGTCAGAAAGAAAACATGCCCATGCTGAAGAAAATCATTCAGGGGGGATCGACCCTGATCGACTATGAGAGGGTCACCGACAGCCAGGGACATCGTCTGATATTCTTCGGCAATTACGCGGGCCATGCCGGGACCCTCGATATCCTTCATCTCATGGGAAAGTACTGGGAATACCACGGCATCACGACACCCTTTTCACTCGCAAGAAGGGCCATGGATTATGGCTCCGTGAAACGGGCTCAACACCACATGGTCGAAATCGGTCGTGATATTGAGAGGCACGGACTGAACGATAAGCTCAGCCCGCTTGTTATCGGCATCCTGGGTTACGGTAACGTGGCCAAGGGGGTTCAGGAGATGCTCCATTGCCTGCCCGTCCGGTTTATTGCCCCGGAGAAGCTTTCCGGCTTTTTTGAAAAGGGTGGGGCGGATTCTAATCAGGTCTATGTATCCATTTTCAGGGAAGAGCATCTGGTCAGGCACAGAAAAAACAGGCCCTTTGACTTGCAGGACTACTACCGGCATTCGGAAAACTACGGGTCGGATTTGGAAAGATATCTCCCTTATCTATCCATTCTCCTCAATGCCATTTACTGGGACTCACGTTTTCCACGTCTCGTGACCTGGGAATCGCTGAGAAGGCTCTATGAAGGCCCCGATGCACCCAAGCTCTGCGGCATCGCGGACATTACTTGCGATGTGGGGGGCTCGATCGAATGCAATGTGAAAACGACCAACAGCGAAATGCCCGCCTACCTGTGCAATCCCATGGACCGGTCCATTACAGACGGCCACAAGGGAGAAGGAATCGTCCTGCTGGCGGTCGATAATCTGCCCGCGGAGATCCCCAACGACGCTTCACGGTTTTTCAGCAACCAGTTGAAGGCCTTTATCGGCAATCTGGTCAACGCCGACTACGACAAGTCGTTGAAAAAATCCGGTCTCTGTCCTGAAATTCAGAGGGCTGTGATCGCTTACAAAGGAGAACTGACCTCTCCCTGTAAAAACCTGGAACCTTACGTCTCATAAGGGCATGACGGCCAAGGCGGTCTAAAATTCCGCGCTTCCCGAAGTGTTATTTCCGTTTCGCGCCGCTTAGCCTCAGGGAACATGCCCTTTCAACGCGCCATCAAAAAGGTATACCGGTTCATTTCCCTGTCATACTAAGCGAGGACCTCGATGTCCTGATTTATGATATATTTAGTGAAATATGTTTTTATTGAATATGGTTCCTCATTTGGAATCACCTGAATCATCCCGATCGGTGAGCGGCGTCTTTATCTTGGAAAAGCCGGGGATCAATGTATTGGTGCTGATGATTCCCGGCAGCTTGCGGACCCTTTCATACACAAACTGGGA
>JAQYVK010000353.1 GCA_030145585.1 Desulfatiglandales bacterium
TGTATCGAAATTTATGAAAAGTTCAGGGATGCACTTCAAGGGTTGGAAAAAAATTCTCACATCATCGTACTCACGTGGTTTCACGAAAGCGACACGAAGGCAAAAAGAAAAACCCTTCAAGTCCATCCAATGGGAAACAAAGCAAATCCCTTGACAGGGGTCTTTGCGACACGTTCACCAGTGAGACCCAATCCCATTGCCCTATTTTCATGTGACGTCATTGCGATAGAGGGCCGTCTCATCTATGTTGAGAGCATAGACGCCTTCGATGGATCCCCAGTCCTTGATATCAAACCCTACATCCCAAAAATCGATTCGATATCTCAGGCAAAAGGCCCCAGGTTTGTAAAACCTTTTTCCCAAGAAGATGAACCATTGGGCGGGTCATCGTAAAAGGAGTTGACGCCAAATGACATTCCTACAAATAATTATCAATGATGTGTTTATCCTGGTTCTCATTATCGGTTTGTTATTCTACTTTATCTTCACTCAAAGAAGATTAGATATGAAGATCGCAAATATAGAGGCGGCGTATGATCTCCTGCTCGAATCAAAAGAGGGCCCTGTTCCCAATGAAGGAAATATTGAGAAGGCTTCCAACGATAGGACGCCGGAGGACTTCAAGGCATTTCAAGAAAACGTGAATAAAAGGTTGGAAGAGAATGAAAAGGAATTGAAAAAGGTGATCGAGGTCCTAAGGACCGTTACAATAGAGATAAAAAATTTAAAAGACTCTATCAGAGAGAGGACGGTTGATCTCGAGCTGTAAGTTCGAATTCCCCGCTGCTTGGATCGGGGAATTCGAATTCACTTGTATTCAACTTCATCCCGCTCTGCCCCGCAAGCGGGATCTCCGTTTCACTCCGACAAGCAGCGGGACGTGATAACCTGCACCTTGCTGCAGTGAGAGTTCATACAATGACTAACGCGAAAACTGCTACAATGCTTTTTGCCGCTTTGGTGAACCCCGGTTCGAAAAAGGCGAAAAGCCTGACCCTTCAAGAATATGACGAGATGATCGTTGATTTCCAAAACACTCTCTCATTGGTGACCTCCAGCCATCTTAAAAATTTTGGTTATATCGGGGATAGGACGGATTCAGAATGGTCGATCGCCGGTGATGAACTGCGTATTTTCCTTTATTCGGGAAACCTTCGTTTCGATGTTCGCAATGCCCTAATCCTTGCCGTAAAACTAAAACTTGGGTGGCTTACCTCTGTTTTCAACCAAAAGATCTTTATGGAAGGGAGACCTGTTTCCAGAATAAGTGTTGGCATCAATTGTGGAAATGTGATCAAAGATGACCGAAAGAGGCGTATGAGCCTAGGGCTGGGCCAATACCAAATTGAAAGGGAGGCTATTCGCTTAACCAAAAGGATTGAGTCTATAGCGAGAGAGGCTACAGTCTATCAAGTCATGGTGGGCGAAGGCCCCTATCAGGTATGCAATGAGGATCGCCGGATTAATGTCACGTTCAGTGAACCCATTTGCGAAGTTCCAGAGGGACAAAGGAATAACCCCTTAGTATATGAGGTGGTTTCTTTTGTCGATTACGAAATTGTTCCAACCATGCCTGATTCTATGAAGGATAGGCTTACTGAGGCCATGGAATATTCCGTTGTAAAGTCTGTGCCGGAACCGTGGATTTATTTTACCCTGTTGCGTTACTACATTTCCAGAATTCTTGCAGGCGAGCAAGAAGAGGTAGGCGAAAAGGCCGTAAAACTTGCGGATCAAGCCTTAAAGGTTCTGGAATACAAAAAGACCATTTATAACATCCTTGGTTGGTTCTACACTTATTGTGGCAGCCTCCGCAACTTGGAAAAGGGTCTCCAATATTTCGATCAAGCCCTGGAAATAGAACCGCATGACCAAGCGGCCTTGCTCCATCGCACAAGAATATCTAAGAAAAGAGATAATATAAAGCTTGCCAGTGAGTCCTACGAAGACATTCTCCGTCGCGAGCCCGAGCGCCTAGAGGCCAAGAAGAAACCGGCACAAAATGAAGCCCCGCATCTTGACAGAGGGTTGTGGGAGCAAGCTCCTGATCGCGATTAATTCCCTTGACTTCATTGGTTCTCTGCCGATAGAGTGCCCCGCTAGGAATGGTTCAAGACCCCGGAAGGAGACAATCTACAGTTGGTGGATCCAGAACTGAGGGGCTTCGCCCCGATTGGAATATTGGAATACTGGGTCTTAGATAATTACGGGATTGGTTTATATGGAAAACCATATTAACAGGGCATGAGATAAATGAAACCATCTCACCAAAGGCGATTTTACATCATTCCAATATTCCACCATTCCATCGTTCCATGTATAGGACAACACTTCAAAAACCAAATCAGTAGCTTTAATTTAAAAAAGTTACAGAAATTCCGAGACGTATGATTGACCAATACGCAAGCGTCCGATTCAACGAGAAGGTAGCCCAGGAGACGTTCCTGATGGGCCTGGAGTCCCAGGAAATCGCCAATAAGGCAGAGCCGGGCCATTTTGTGATGATCCGTGTCAGTGAAGGAACAGATCCTCTTTTGCGGCGACCATTTTCTATTTGTTCCGTTGAAGGAGAAAATTTATTCCTCATCCTCTACCGGATTGTAGGGCAGGGGACTTTGATCATGTCAAAGGCGGGTAAAGGTGAGAGACTCTCCGTGTTGGGCCCTTTGGGTAGGGGGTTTGAAATGCCGCAATCCGAGGAAGTGCCCATCCTGGTCGCGGGGGGAGTCGGTATAGCACCGATCATTTTCCTGGCACAGAGGCTTGGTAGCCATAAGGCCCTGTTGATGGCCGGTTTTCGAACCTCTGATGAAATTGTGGACAAAAAGGTATGCGGTCTTTTAGATTATCAGATTTCCATCGCCACAGATGACGGCACGGCCGGTCACTTGGGATTTGTTACGGATCTCCTGGAGGACCATGTAGATAGTAACAAAAAAGAGACGCCATCTGTATTTGCCTGTGGCCCGACCCCAATGCTGAAAAAGGTGGCGGCCCTTACACAGAGCCGTGGAATCCCTTGCCAAGTCTCCTTGGAGTCTCTTATGGCCTGCGGTGTCGGGGCATGCCAGGGGTGTGCTGTGCAGGCGGCTTCTGCCGAAAAACAGGCCTATTTTCACGTTTGCGAGGATGGCCCGGTATTTTATTCAAAGTCTATAGCCTGGGAATGCTTGGCATGATGACTCCTTTTTATTCAAGCTTAGGGAACCTGGTCCTGATGGCAGATCAGAGCTCGGTGGCTCTGCCTTAAAAATGAAAATGAATCAAATTCGAAGTACGAAATCCGAAATCCGAAACAAGTTCCAATGACCAAAATTCAAATGATATAAAACATTGCAAATCCCGAGTTCGAGAATAAGAATTTGTTTTGGTCATTTGGTCATTTTGAAATTTGAGATTGTTTCGAGTTTCGATATTCGGCCCGCCCTGGCGCGACTTTATTGGGCCTAGCTATTTATTCCTGTGATATATACAAATGATGATTTTACTACGAACCAAATGAATTCAGGTCTGGGCCAGGGATTTAGCATTTTACAACACGATGATAGTAACTCATGCCGTTTTGGCTTAGCTCAAAGCCGGGTTCTTTATGCCCGGTTCATTACTTGGAATAATATCATGGATAAGATTGACCTTAGAGTGAGGATTGGGTCCCTTGAACTGAAGAACCCGGTGATGACGGCTTCCGGGACTTTTGGTTATGGGCAGGAGTTTTACCCGTTGGTGGACCCTGGTCAATTGGGTGCCGTGGTGGTTAAGGGGCTTTCCCTCAAGCCCCGGATCGGTAATCCGCCTCCAAGGATCGTCGAGACCCCTTCAGGGATGTTGAATGCCATCGGTCTCGCCAACATTGGCCTGGAAAGATTTTTGAAAGAAAAGCTGCCTTGGCTTGAGAATATGAATGCCGTTGTGATCGTCAATATCTACGGCCATTCTGTAGCGGAATATGGCGAGGTAGCTGCCGGCTTGAAAGGGGTAGCGGGCATATCCGGGATCGAGGTCAATGTGTCCTGCCCAAACGTGGAGTGCGGGGGCATGGCCTTTGGAACGGATCCGGAAGTGACTGCAAGGGTGACTGAACAGGTCCTAAAAAATAGTGACAAACCGGTCATCGTAAAATTGTCACCAAACGTCACAGATATCCGGTCGGTTGCAAGGGCCGCAGAGAGCGCGGGAGCCGACGGCCTCTCAGTGATTAATACATTGACTGGAATGGTTATAGATATTGAAAAACGGGTTCCAAAACTGGCAAATTTGTTGGGCGGCCTGTCAGGCCCTGCCATCAGACCGGTGGCCCTCCACAAAGTATATCAGGTGGTCCAAGCCGTTCACATTCCGGTGATTGGTCTGGGTGGCATCGTGAATCACCGAGATGCGCTTGAGTTTCTCATAGCGGGTGCCCGAGCCGTCCAGGTCGGCACAGCCAATTTTATGAAACCAACGGCTACTCTGGATATTATTGAAGGCTTGAGAGTTTATTGTGAAGAGCAGGGCATTGCCAGAATCGAAGATCTTATCGGGACACTGGAGGTCAATTAATCCACCCCTGAAGCATCATCAACCATCTTACCATCATTCAACCTTTTCTGTAAAATACAACGAGGCACAAGGC